>CBFGOM010000033.1:0-37514 GCA_965650385.1 uncultured Oscillatoriaceae bacterium | reverse complement strand
GATTCTCCGGTTTCATCAATGCCAAAATAAGTTAAGACTGTATGAATTCGGTCTTGGAGATAATGCTGAGTTTTTTCAGCTAAACTGACTAATTCTGATTGAATTAAATCATTTAATGCTTGATGTTGTTGTTCGGGAGAAATACAAGCAAATAAAGTTAAAGAATTTAAGAGGTAGCGGCGGGTACTTGGAGATTTGGTGCGGAATTCTTCTAAGAAAGATTCGGGAATAACGTGACCTTTATCGAAGCGTTTATGTCTAAATTCTTGAGTCATAGCATAAATCCTTGACGGCAGCGCTCATGAGTGGATAAAGGGGATGAAAGAGCCCGTATAGGGGTTCCTCCTGGCCGAAGCACCAGGTAGGAGTAAGGAGGAATGCCGTTGAGGAAACCTCAGATCCTGGATAGGGGAGCCACATCAGGACCGGGTTCCAATGGCGAAAGCGGGTGGAATGAGTGGGAATTTGGAGAAACCGCGATCGCACCACTGGGGTTACTAGGCTCTAACGGGATTCAGGATTGAGGATTTGGCATCTCTGCCGATGGTTGGGGGTTATGCGGAACTGGGCTATGCCGTTAACTGAAGAATAGAACGCACCTATGTTGATGTTAGCTTATTTTAGGAGGGTTTGAAGGGGTGGAGAACCCTAGATAAGCTTCTTTGGGAACGATGCACTACCTCAGTATTTAACTAAACCAGAACAATCCCCCCACCAGTAAGGTAACTGCCACCATTGCCACCCAAACAAATCCATTGTCTTGGGTATTGATTTGGGAGAGGTCCTCAAACGGCAGTTCCGATTCTGAGTCCTTAGTTTTTGGCTTTTTTGCCGTTGTCGTCATGCTGACTTGAGCAATTTTTGAGGTTCCCTCATCCAGGGTAGTCAGATCAGGAATGGAAATGAGCCATTCTGGACGGGATTTGAGTTCGGGTGCTTCTAAAATATAGATTAAGCGTTTGGCTTGTTTGCGGGTTTCGATGCTAGGATGACGCTGGAGAGTTCGGCATAAGGCGATCGCTTCGGAAGATTGTCCTGCCGCCTGGTAAGCGGTGACCAACCATATCAAGGTTTCTCCCCCTAATCGGGAATTGCGATCGATTAACTGACTCGCTTTTGCTAAGAATTGGACCGCTTCTCGATATTGGCCGCGCTCAAATGCGTCTTTGCCAGTCTGGTACTCAATTGTGAATTGCTCTAAGGGTTCTCTACTCACGATTTTTTTATAAAATGTCGCTGTTGATTGCTGCAATTGCCAATCTAGTGAATCATTTTAGCGTTCCGGCGCGTCACCGAACCAGGTACTGGATTGGATTGATTTGGTTTATTCCCTTTTGAGGCAAAACAATGTTTGATAAATTTCGTTCGTTTAGAGGGGCTCATCCCGTCGCGATCGCCTTAGCACCGATGGCGATCACCGCTGGAGTCTTTCAGTTTAACACCCCAGCCGCTCATGCTAATCTATCCATCGTGATTGACCGGGGAATTTCCATTCAGATTGGACAACCCCGCCATGTCCATTATGGTCACCCCGGGGTCTATCCAGGACACTATAATCCCTATTATCCTCAGAATTACTATCCCCAATATTACCCCCAAGGAGGACAACCCACGATTCGGAATTCTACCTTAATTAATCCTACGGTGATTGATTCGCGCATCGAAAATTCAACCCTAATTAATCCAGTGATTATTGATTCTCAAAGCCGCAATCGCCTCCTGGTTCAACCTCGCACCAATCGGGTCCGGGGAGTGCTTCCCGGTTCGTTATAAATTTCTTGCGCTTTTAAAGATTAAATCCGGCAGATAACTCTGCCGGATTTTTTAAGCCAGTAAAACTTCAATCGTTACGCCTGCCAAGAGGTTGACTGAAGATAGAGCAACGATGACAGAAGCAAAACTTAAGCTCGCCGCAATCCGGTATGGCGTTGTATCACCAAAGAACGCTTATCCAGTAAAGTCATAAAAATGGGCATTTCTGCCGCAGTGCGATCGCCTAAATTCAGGGTTTTAACTGCCACATCAAACGTCTCTCTTCGGGTCATCCGTTCAGCAATATCCCCGACTTCATCCCAAGTTAAATGACTATCAATATAGGCTTTTGCCATTGCAATCAACATGGATTCGTGAGGATTTCCCTCTCCTTGGGTCATCATCGTGTGAGGAATATCCAAAACTCGGTCAAAAATATGATACCAAGTCCGAGGCGCGAAGCGGGAAACTGACTCAAACAATGTGCGATGTTCCCGATGACCCACGGCGCGATCGCTCTCACTCGAAATAATAAACATCGGTGCAGACGCTTCTCGTTTCGCCCGATTCAAGACCTCTCCCCCCATCAACAGCACCGTTTTCAGCGCTTCTACTTCAAATCCATCATACCCGTATCTTGCTTGTCCGGGTCTTGGTGCCCCCCAATCACAATAGTCCGGGGTTAATTTTCGCACAAACAAATCCAGAACCCGACTACTGCTACTCAAATAAGGAGCAAACAACAAACAACCGGCAATATCTTGACTGCGTTCCAAGGCCAACCAGGCCGCCACCGTACCCCCGCCGGATAACCCGCCGATATACACCTCTTCCCCTAACTCTTGAGCGCGATCGAGCCATTCCTTAGCAAAATTTTGATACACTGCTGCGCTAGTCGGTAATGGCGCAGGATTCTGGCGGCTCCAATTCCCCCCATGACCATGACCGGGCATTAAGGGGACTAAAACATTGTAACCCGCCTTAAAAAAAGCCTCGCCCATCGGTACAAATTGCCAGGGTGCAGCGGTAAATCCATGAAAGAACAACAACACTTTTTTAGTCCGGCGAGGATGGAGAAAAAAGCGCGATCGGCAGTGTTCATTCAGCAGAGGCAGCGCATCTTCACGGCTTTTGGTATTGCAAACAAAGTCGGCGATCGAACCACAGTAATTTAACATTTAAACACCCGGTACAGTCAGAAGGATCAAGGATATATAGCTATTTCATCCTTCTGACTCGGCAATCCTGATATAATGAAAAATCGCTTCTGAACTTTACCGCTGATATCCCGAAGCCACAATCATCGAACCAATTCCCGTATCAGTTAAAATTTCCAGCAATAAAGAGTGAGGAATCCGACCATCAATAATGTGAGCCGCTTTTACCCCTTGAGCCAAACTTCGCACACAACAGGTTACCTTGGGAATCATCCCTCCAGAAACCACCCCAGTTTTCATCAGTTCCCGCGCTTGTTGAATATCAAGTTTGGGTAATAAAGTAGAAGGTTGCTTTGGATCCTGTAAAATACCGGCGGTGTCTGTCATCAAGATTAATTTTTCCGCACCCAAAGCCGCCGCCAGTTCTCCAGCGACCGTATCTGCATTAATATTATACGGCTGACCTGTTTCATCTGCTGCCACACTGGAGACAACGGGGATATAGCCAGATTTGACTAAGGCTTCTAAAATCTTGGTATTCACCGAACTCACTTCCCCGACAAAACCAATCCCTTCATCCCCTTGAGGACGTGCAGTGATTAAATTCCCATCCTTCCCGCACAACCCGACTGCAGAACCCCCCGCTTGATTAATCAAAGCCACAATTTCCTTGTTCACCCGGCCTACTAACACCATTTCTACCACATCCATTGTGGGTGCATCGGTGACGCGCAGACCATTTTTAAATTGAGGTTCAATGCCAAGTTTGTCTAACCAACTATTGATTTCCGGACCACCCCCGTGGACGAGGACAGGCCGGACCCCCACACAGGCCAAAAATACTAAATCCCTCATTACTTGGTCCTTGAGGGTGCTGTCTTTCATCGCCGCACCCCCATATTTAACCACAATGGTGCGTCCGGCAAATTCCTGAATATAGGGGAGGGCTTCACTGAGTACCTTCACCCGCATCGCTTCGGTTTCTTGTTGGCTGAGTTCTTTCTCGGTCAGCATAGGTATTCCTTGAAAATAGGTCACTCCTAGCTTATGGCAATTTTTCAGCTCTGAGAATCATCCCCAAAATTTGGGTTGAGGGTAATCGAGGGATTGGCATCGGGAAGGGGAGGATTTAGTTCTGGTTGGCATGATGTTTGAGGATTTTGGAAATTTCCCCTAAAACTGCCGTAGCGATTTGTTCTGGGGTATCTTCCGGACCGACAATCACGCGCACATCCGCTTGTTTATAGAGGGATTGGCGTTGGTCAAGGAGCGATCGCAGTTTACCCATTGGGTCAGGGTCTCTTAACAATGGCCGAGTGTTATCCCCTTCCAAGCGCTGATAAAGTTGCTCCACGGGAACATCCAACCACACCACGACCCCATGTTGCAAATAACTCCAGTTTTGCCGGTTCAGGATAATCCCTCCCCCTGTGGCAACAACCAGATGGGTATAGGCGCACAATTCGCTCAATACCTTAGTTTCCAGTTCCCGAAACGCCGCCTCTCCACTTTCGGCAAAAATCTCCGGAATCGACTGACCCGCCACCTGTTCAATCAGGCGATCAGTGTCAAAATAACGATACTCCAGTTGAGGGGCCAGAATTTGGGCAATGGTGGTTTTTCCAGACCCCATCATCCCAACGAGATAGAGATTGCATCCTTTGAGAAACTGATTCACGATACTTGCTTAAGGCAGGGCGAGGTTATTTTTACCATTCTTGGGGGTCGGAAATCAAGGGCGGGGAGAGTTATCCTCGTTCTCGGGTAAAAGGCAGTTCAGTCTGCCTAGGGCTTGGCGATCGCGCTGTTAACGATTAAGTTGATTTTAGCTTGTATGCGTGGATTAACGACTGAATTCGTTACTAGAAACACAAGAAAATGGCTAGGATAGGATTTGATTGACGTTGATGGTGATGTCAGGAAAGGTTTGTAAGGAGAGAGTGTCTCCAAGATAGAATTTACTGACAATTTGATACCCGGTGGCGGTCGGTTGGCGGTAGACTTCTAGGCAGTTTTCGGAGAGGTTGACTAACCACACTTCGGTGATGTGATGTTCGGCATAGAGGGGGATTTTGATGGTGCGATCGCCCTCTAAGGTGGTATCGGCCACTTCGACTAACAAGAAGATATCCGCCGGTTGTGGATGTTGGGTGGCGTAGAAATCATCCCGAGGTTGTAGTAAGGTTACATCCGGTTGGGGTTGGGAGTTGTTGCCGAGTTGGATGGGGTTTTGGGTGTCGCACAATGCTCGTTTCCCTAATTTTTCGGATAATAATAACTGTAAGCGTCTAACACAAGCGGCATGACCAGTTCCAATGGGTGACATTTCTATGATTTCTCCTTGGATTAATTCCACGCGATCGCCCTCTTTCAAAACCCCCATTTCTGCCATTTTACTATAATCATCAACGGTAAATTTATGCTTAATCAATTGAACACTCATTTAAACCCTACCTCCTAACTCATTCTATCGAATTATTCTCCCTAGTCGGTTTCAACCGACTTGAGCGATTAGGCGGGGGTTTAAACCCCCGCCGGTTATGTGGAACCTACAAATCCGATTGAACTAACACATCAGACGCTAACCGCTTAAACGCTAACCGCTCATTTTCCACATCCACGAAAATCGTATCCCCAGTGGTAAAATCACCGCGTAAGATAGATTTAGCAATTTGCGTTTCTAACTCACGCTGGATGGAACGCTTCAGAGGACGTGCGCCATAAACGGGGTCATATCCCACTTCCGCTAAGAAACTTACTGCACTATCGGACAATTTCAAGGACATCTTGCGATCGCGTAGGCGTTCCATAACTCGTTCGACTTGCAATAGGACAATTTGCCGCAGTTGCTCTTTCTTCAAAGAATGGAAGATAATCATCTCATCAATTCGGTTCAGGAATTCCGGACGGAAATTACTCCGCATGGCATCCATGACCCGACCCCGCATTTCTTCATACTGTTCATCTTCCCCGGAGACATCTAAGATAAACTGTGATCCGACATTACTGGTCATAATAATGACGGAATTCTTAAAGTCTACGGTATGTCCTTGTGCATCTGTCACTCGACCATCATCGAGAATTTGCAGCATTATATTGAACACATCCGGGTGCGCTTTCTCGATTTCATCGAATAGAATCACCGAGTAAGGACGACGGCGAACTGCTTCGGAAAGTTGTCCCCCTTCTTCATATCCCACATATCCTGGAGGCGCACCGACTAAGCGGGAAACGGCGTGTTTTTCCATGTATTCGGACATATCAATTCGCGCCATTGATTCTTCGGTGGCGAACAGATAGGCGGCGAGTGCTTTGGCGAGTTCCGTTTTACCCACCCCTGTCGGTCCGAGGAAGATAAAGCTGGCAACCGGGCGATTTGGGTCAGATAATCCGGCGCGCGATCGCTGAATTGCATCGGCAACGGCGGTGACTGCTTCTTCTTGTCCGATGACGCGCTTGTGCAATTCGTCTTCGAGATGCAAAAGTTTTTGCATCTCGGATTCCACTAATTTACTAATCGGAATTCCGGTCCATTTGGAGATAATTTCAGCAATATCCGCTTCGGTTACTTCTTCCCGGAGTAAGGTTTGACCGCTGGTTTGGTTTGCAGCTAAATTGGACTCCGCCTGTTCTAATTGTTTTTGTAAATTAGTCAGGTTGCCATATTTCAATTCAGCGGCGCGATTGAGGTCGTAGTTGCGTTCCGCTTGTTGAATTTCAATGTTGACGCGATCAATTTCTTCTTTAATACTCTGAATTTGAGCAATTACGTCTTTTTCAGATTGCCATTGAGCATTCAGGGTATGTTGTTGTTCTTTGAGGTTGCTAAGTTCTTTCTCTAAGCGTTCTAAACGGTCTTGAGATGCGATATCACTTTCGTTTCGCAAGGATAATCGTTCCATCTCTAACTGGAGGATTTTGCGGTCAATTTCGTCTAGTTCTTCGGGTTTCGAGGTAATCTCCATTTTCAGTTTTGCTGCTGCTTCATCTACGAGGTCGATCGCCTTATCGGGAAGGAAGCGATCGCTGATATAACGATTCGATAAAGTCGCTGCTGCAACTAAGGCACTATCGGAAATTTTTACCCCATGATGCACTTCATAACGTTCCTTGAGTCCGCGCAAAATGGAGATACTATCGGCCACGCTGGGTTGATCGATATACACTTGCTGGAAACGCCGTTCTAAGGCGGCATCTTTTTCGATATATTTCCGATACTCATCCAAAGTGGTGGCACCGATACAACGCAGTTCTCCCCGTGCTAACATGGGTTTGAGCAGGTTTCCCGCATCCATTGCGCCTTGGGTGGCACCGGCCCCGACAACGGTATGAATTTCATCGATAAACAGGATAATGTTCCCACCGGATTCGGTGACTTCTTTGAGGACTGCTTTGAGGCGTTCTTCAAATTCCCCGCGATATTTGGCACCGGCAATTAATGACCCCATATCGAGGGTAATCAATTGGCGGTCTTTTAAGGATTGGGGGACATCTCCGGCGATAATGCGTTGGGCGAGTCCTTCGGCGATCGCTGTTTTACCCACCCCCGGTTCGCCAATCAACACCGGATTATTCTTTGTGCGGCGTGAGAGGATCTGGATGGTCCGGCGAATTTCGTCATCTCGACCGATTACGGGGTCAAGTTTACCCTCTCGCGCCGCTTGAGTGAGGTCGCGTCCATATTTTTCTAGGGATTGATATTTGCCTTCGGGATTTTGGTCGGTCACTTTTTGACTGCCTCTAACTTGGGAAATGGTTTCTTTGAGTTTTTGTTCGGTGAGTTTTAATTCTTGGAAGAGTCCTTTACCAAAGCGGTCATCTTTGGCAAATCCGAGTAATAAATGTTCGACGGAAATATATTCATCGGCATACTCTTTCCGATAAGCATCGGCGCGATCAAGGAGGGTATCCACGGTTCGTCCGAGATAGACGGAACTACTCCCACTCACTTTGGGTTGGCGATTGATAAATTGTTCCGTGCGATCGCGCATTTGTTGGACGTTGGCTCCCGCTTTATTCAGAATGCTGCTGGAGAGTCCTTCTTGTTCGAGTAACGCTTTCATCAGGTGTTCGCTTTCGATTTGCTGATGTTGCGCTTGTTTGGCAAGGTCCGGGGTCTGGGCGATCGCCGCCCACGCTTTTTCTGTAAACTGATTCGGATTATTGGGTTGCATACTATTTTTCCCTATTATTGTCACCTTTTTATTCTAATTAAGCCCTGTCCCGAGTAGAGATCGGGATTCCCGAATTAATTGGGTCGATATTACGAGAGAGGGGGGATGGGGAGATGGGGAGGATGGGGGTTTGTAGTCATGATTGAAGTCGTTTCTTCCCCCTCAACCTTCCCTTGTCCCCTGAACAACTTGTTGCAACCAATGAGGATAGGCGAAGGATGCAGCAGGGGTTAGGGGAAATTCCGGGGGATAGGAGGCGCTGAGGACTGTTGCGGTTGCTTTAAGGGTGTGAATCAGGGTGTCTGGGGGGCCATACGCTTCTAGGGCAAGACTCCACGAGGGTTGATCAGCGATCGCTAGTTGAGTCAGTTCTAAACTACACCCCGAAGAACCTTGGCGATCGCGTCTGATGGGTTGAAGGGTGGTATCTTGAGCGTGATAGAACCGTTGCGATCGCCTTTTGCAGACCCTCACCCAGGTTCCCTTTTCTTCCGCCTCCGGTGGCATTACAGCAGTCAACTCCTCACAAGCACACTTTTGCCAAGTTTCCAGATTTCCTGATAGGCAATCTCCAAACTGGACTTCCCCCCATTCTACTTGCCGCCATTTGATTTCTAGGCGGTCTTGTCGCCATTTCATATTAAGATAATCACAGTCTGGAGTGAACAAATATAAATCATCTCGGGTTTCTGGGTTCACTGGCCCTTGTTCAGGACATTGGGTGGCAAACCAATGGGCGATCGCCTCCGGTGGAGCACCCGGATAAAACCAGCGCAGTTCACTTGTTAACTCCATATAACCTCCCCCGTATGATGTAGCTATTATAGACAATTTTCGGCCTATTTTGAGCTATTTTAATAGACATTGCTTTCAACGAGAAAAAAGTCAAACCTTAACCCTTTATAATCATAGATACCCTTGAACTTCTGCTGACTTCAAACTGCGCTGATTTTTATATGTTTTTTTCTCCTACCCTTTCTAGTGCGATCGCTGCGGCCTGTGCTGATACAACGGCTAAACTCTGGCAACTCAATGGCAGTGTCGATACAATTCTCAACGGCCATAGTGATAGCGTTTTGAGTGTGGCATTCAGTCCGGATGGTAAACTCATTGCAACTGCTAGTGCAGATAAAACGGTCAAGCTGTGGCGTCGAGATGGAACTTTTTTAACCACCCTCAAAGGACATAACGCAGAAGTTTTTGGGGTTGATTTTAATACAAAAGGGAATCGAATTGCCACCGCCAGTGCCGATAAAACTTTGAAATTTTGGAAACGAGACGGCACATTAATTTCTTCAATTAAACGACAATCTTCGGGAATTTTTGATATTAATTTCATGCCCCAAGGCAATTTAGTAGCATCTGGATTAGCTGACGGTACCGTCAAATTGTGGCAGTTTAATGGAATTTGCTTAAGAACTTTAGAAGGTCATGAGGATAGTGTTTATAGCGTTAAATTTAGTGCCGATGGCAATCAATTAGTCTCAGGAAGTGGCGATGGTACGGTGAAATTGTGGGTCCGCGATATTTCTTGGGGTCGTCATGGCAAAGTTCGCACCTTAACGGGTCATCAAAATGCCGTGTTAGATGTCTGCTTTAGTCCCGATGGGGAGTTAATTGCGTCAGCGAGTGCGGATAAAACGGTAAAAATTTGGCGCAGTGTAGATGGTGCTTTGTTGGTGACGTTACGGGAACATCAAAATATTGTTTATAGTGTGAGTTTTAGTCCCAATGGCAAGATTTTAGCCTCTGCCAGTGAAGATAATACAGTACGCTTTTGGAATTTACGGAGTCAGGTGAGTAAAATATTTAAGGAGTATCCCGGTTCAGTTTATCGGATTAAGTTTAGTCCACGATAAGGAGGAACATGATGGTTTGGCTATTTGATTAAGTTTAGGATAACTTGGCGACTGTTCGGAAAGAACTGAAGTCGTTACTACAAAATGAAAAAACGAAATTTTATCGCTATTATCCCAATTCTAACACTTACGCATCATTATGATATCAGTAAATTTTCTATTCCTTCCGTGTCACCGCTATTGGCTAAATCGATGATTCTTCTATATTGCAATCTCCACTGCAAAGCATTTGAAATGGTTAAAAATTCTTGTTTTGGAGGTTGACTAATGATGCGATCTGCTAAAATTTCTCTGCCTATTTCATCTAAAGGAAGGTTCCGTTCTTCTAAAAATGCAATGATGTCATCTTTGTTCCCGTGACGACGGAGAATTTCTCTCAATCCATAACTTGTTTGATAATCTGCGGTGGATTCTCGTTCAACAAAAACAATATTTAAAAATTTTAAATAACAAAGATGGGAGACACGCTCATCTGTTTTTTCATAAGTAAAAACCAAGAGATGATACCCCAGTCCAAACACTTTTTGACTGGCATCTCGAAATGGACAGGAAGACTGAGGCTGTCTAATCGAGGCGACTTTTAAATCTACGTTTAGATCAGGAAAATCAATCCCGCTGGCAGCACTCCCGCTTTTGTAGGCGTATCGCAGTGCTAAATATTCATTGAAGGCTGTTTCCACATAAGTTCCAACTGCTTTACCATCTGTAATCCCATATAAGGGAATCGGTATAGTCGCCAGTTGTCTAGCAAATTCTCTTGCTTCTGTCTTTAATGCAGCTAAAGTCAGGGGTTGCATTTATTGATAATTCTCCTAATCATAAGGCTAAAGTTAGTTGTTGCCAGTTACGCTGATTTAAATCAATGTTTTTTTGACCGATTCTGTTCCCAACCCAGGCAACAGAGGGCGGCGCGATCGCATTGCCGAATAAAGCATAGCGATCATAAATTCTGGCAACACGACACCAGTCATCGGGAAACCCCATTAATCTTGCATATTCCACTGGAGTTAATCGGCGATATTTATCTCCGACTCTATATCGTTCATAGTGTCTGGAAGTCGATGCTGTCAGGGTTGAGGTAATTCCATTAATGCCAAAAATAGTATAACCGAGTCTGGCTCCACCTCCTTGATTGTACAGGATTTCTACTCCGTTACAATATCGATTAACAGCTTTACTTTGCTTGATTCTTTCCAGGGTATCTGAGGTAAAATCAAACTGGGAATCTACCTCAAATTCCTCTTGTAGAATATCCCGGAGTTTCTTTCTTGGTTGGATGTCTGCCAGGGGAGGAATCGGTTTAGCGTACATTTTTCGTTGATACGCAATTCCCCAGTTGGGAAGTTTGCTAGGGCTGCTTAAAATTGGGGTAAACTTAGACTGGAGTTGGCTAGTGACTTGAATGGCTTCCACATCAGATTGAGTTAAAAATACGGAATGGTTTTCCAGGAGTTCCAGATAGCTTTGGGACGAGTTAATGCGGGTTCCAAAGATAAAGATTCGATCACGATTTTGGGGGAGTCCAAAGCTGAGGGTATTAATCACTCGCCATTCTATAAAATAATCTAAGGTACAGAGTGCATCCAAAATCACCCGGAAGTGATATCCGGATTCCATTGTCAGCATCCGCTTGACATTCTCTAAAAAGAAATACTGCGGCTGGTTTTTATCTAAAATTTCGATAATTCGTTCAAATAAGGTTCCCCGGAGGCGATCGCGAATCCCTTGTTTTTTCCCGGCAGCACTAAAGGGTTGACAAGGAAACCCCGCCGTTAAAATATCATGAGAGGGAATCTCAGCAATGTCGATTTGCGTGATATCCCCAAACCGCAAAGATGCTTCACCAAAGTTACTCCGGTACACTTGGGCGGCTAATTCACTGCTATCATTAGCCCAAATGGTTTGAATATTCGCCGCTGCCATCCCTAAATGAAAACCGCCAATTCCTGCAAATAATTCGACAGCTTTTAGGGGTCGATGTTCACTCACTCCCTTTCCTCTTTTATCCCGTTAAATTTGGGGCGATCGCAATTATCCCCAGCTTCGCTCATTGTATCAGAAAAGGCGGAGGATTTCTCCCCCGCCTTTTCATCAATTTAGAGGGAACTTATCCCTCTATCAATCTCTATTCCTTATCGAGTGCTAGGAGACACAAGCGATCGCCCTTCCACACGATGTACCACCACTTCTCCTGCTTCATCAAGATCAATGATTGCGGAATCTCCTTCATCTAGCCTTCCGGATAACATCGCTTCGGCTAAATGATCTTCTAACAGGCGCATAATGGCGCGGCGGAGGGGTCGTGCACCGTAGCTGGGATTATACCCTTCTTCTACAACTCGCTGTTTGAAGCGATCGCTAATTTCTAGGCTAATTTGTTTCTCAACCAGGCGTTTTAGCAAGTCACGCAGCAGAATTTCTGCAATTTCTGTGACTTCATTCTTGGTCAACTGATGGAAGACAATAATCTCATCCAAACGGTTGAGAAACTCCGGACGGAAGTAATTTTTGAGTTCTTCATTCACCAAGCTGCGAATTCGGTCATAGTGAGCTTCGGCGCGGTTGTCGGCAAACTCAAATCCGAGTCCACCGCCTCCTTTTTCAATCACCCGAGATCCGATATTTGAGGTCATAATCAGCAGGGTATTCTTGAAGTCTACCACCCGTCCTTTCGCATCGGTCAGTCGTCCATCTTCTAGGACTTGCAGCAACATATTAAACACATCTGGGTGTGCCTTCTCGATTTCGTCGAATAGAATCACCGTATAAGGACGACGGCGCACAGCTTCCGTGAGTTGTCCGCCTTCGTCATATCCGACGAATCCCGGAGGGGAACCAATCAGTTTGGAGACGGTATGACGTTCCATGTATTCGGACATATCTAACCGAATCATCGCGTCTTCTGAACCGAAGAAGTAGGCAGCTAAGGCTTTCGTGAGTTCGGTTTTGCCGACGCCTGTCGGACCCGAGAAGATAAAGCTGGCGATCGGACGGTTGGGATTTTTTAAGCCAACCCGCGCACGACGAATGGCACGTGAAACGGCTTTAACCGCTTCTTCTTGACCGATCAACCGTTGATGCAAGGTTTCTTCCATTAACATCAGTTTCTCGGACTCAGATTCGGTGAGTTTGCTCACCGGAACACTGGTCCAGAATGCGACAATTTGGGCGATATCTTCCCCAGTAACCACGAGATTTTTGGTATTTTGGACTTCCGCGTGTTCGTTTTTGATGCGTTGATCCAGTTCTTCTTCTAAACTTAACTCGCGATCGCGCAGTTTAGAAGCTTTTTCAAAATCCTGAGTACGCACTGCTGCTTCTTTCTCAGCGGTAACTTCCGTGAGTTGTTGTTTCAACTCTCGCAAAGCCGATGGCATTTTGCCATTACGCAAACGGACTCGCGAACCCGCTTCATCAATTAAGTCGATCGCCTTATCCGGTAAGAAGCGATCGGTAATATACCGTTCTGATAATTGTGCTGCCGCCACCAGCGCCTCATCAGAAATAGTCAATTTATGATGTTCTTCATAGCGCACCCGGACCCCCTGCAAAATCTCAATGGTTTCTTGAACCGTGGGTTCGCCAATCGTCACAGGTTGGAAGCGCCGTTCTAATGCTGCATCCCGTTCGATATGCTTACGATACTCATCTAACGTTGTCGCACCAATACACTGGAACTCTCCTCGTGCCAATGCCGGTTTGAGCAGATTCGCTGCATCCATCCCACCTTCCACAGAACCTGCACCAACCAGAGTATGGATTTCATCAATCACCAGGATGATATTCCCGGCTTGACGCACTTCCTCCATAATCATTTTGATGCGTTCCTCAAAATCTCCTCGGAAGCGGGTCCCAGCGAGAATTGACCCCATATCCAGGGTAAACACCTGTTTATCTTTCAAGGTTTCCGGAACATCCTGATTGGCGATGCGTTGTGCCAATCCTTCCGCCAGCGCGGTTTTACCCACCCCCGGTTCCCCGACTAAGACGGGATTATTTTTGGTGCGACGTCCCAAAATTTGGATAATCCGCTCAATTTCTTTTTTCCGTCCCACCACCGGATCCAGAGTCCCTTCCATCGCTTTTTCGGTCAGGTTCACCCCAAATTCGCTGAGTTGGAGCGCTTTTTGGGACCCCGGACCCCGACCCCGTTCGCCACCAAAGACGGCATTGGCAGGCGCAGGATTTTCCCCGACACGTTTAATTACTTCGGCACGGACTCGTTCCAGGCTGACTCCCAGGTTTTCTAAAATTTTAAAAGCCACCCCTTCCCGGCTTTGGGTTAAGGCAAGGAGGAGGTGTTCGGTGGCGATATATTGTTGTCCCAGTTGGCTGGCTTCCCGCAGGGACATTTCTAAAATGCTTTTACCGCGAGGGGTGAAAGGGATTTCCACGGGAACGAAGCCGCTACCTCTACCGATGATTTTTTCGACTTCTACCCGGGCTTTATTCAGGGTAACGCCTTCAGCTTTGAGGACCTGCGCGGCAATGCCAGTGCCTTCGGCAATTAATCCTAAGAGTAACTGCTCGGTGCCAACAAAGTTATGACCGAGGCGGCGAGCTTCTTGCTGCGCCAGCATAATGGCTTTTATGGACTTTTCTGTGAAATACTCAAACATGAGGATTTTTCCTGATTGTAAAGTTTTATGTAGTTCTGTCTTCTAAGGTATCTCAAGTGGTGTACTTCCGGAGTGCAGACATCCGTATTCTCTCAGGAGTAGTAGCCGTCTGAGTGCCAGTCGCCTCCCCCGTTGTCAGGAGCATCAATGGAAGGGTGAGGGGGATGACGGTTCCTGAACAAGGCAGGAGAGGCTCCTAGGGCTAGGTTTACTCGATTGCTGAATCCGTTGTCAAGCTGCATAGGAATGAACGGGGGAAAATTCACCCAGAATGTGACCGTTAATCCATAGCTGACGTCGGTTCACAGGAGGAGTGAGTGGGGGAGAGAATTTTGTTAAAGGGGGACTTTTTGTGGGTGTCTAGGTTAGCCTCGACTGCGGTTGGCATGGCACAGGACAGGGAATAGAGCGGTTTGGGAGATTGGGATAGAGCAAGGATTCGCTTCAAGGGTGAATACTGCTTGAGTTACAACGTTTCGGTTAGATCGGTTCAGCTCAAGTTTAAACGCTTAAGGGGAGTCTGTGCTAGGAAGTAAGCTAAGGTTTCTTGATATTGAATGATCTATTTAGAGTTTAACAAAAAATGGACTTTGGGTGGAGAGCAAGAAGGGTGGCGATCGCGATCGCACCTGTGCATCAATCTACATCACTGGCGAATTGTTGGCTGGGATACATACTCAAGTTATGGCTTCACTGAGGTTGATTAGGAGCGTACAGCAATGATTTCTGACTTAATTAAGCAAGTATTACAAACAGGTTATTTAAGTGTTACAACCGAACAAAAACTCCGTCTGATGTTTGAAAACTGTTGTACTTTAGAAGAATTGGACGCCTTAAGCGAGTTACAATCCGCAATTTTATCAGGTCAAGTGACCCGGGATTTGTGCGTGAATGCTCATCAGCGCGGGTCGGTCTCCGTAGAGTTATTGTAATCTACCCGCCGCGATTCAGAGTGGGGGTTATCTGCACCCAACTATACCCACCTCAGTCAATTTTTCCTCACTGCTCCTCAATTTTTGTCTATTGTCGTTCCTAGGCTCTGCTTGAGAATGCTGATAGGAGGTCCTGTTTTTTCGATAGCGCTGAATCATGAGATCGCCTCCCCAAAGATTCCCACAAATTTTTTCAACTTAGCTTGAAGGCTGTGCATAATTTTTCCACCTCTGTCCTAGTAACTCATTAGAGAGGGATGAGATATCCCCTGGAGTGCCTGTCTACCCCTTGGACAACACCCCAGCAGCGACTCCTCGTACAACCCTAACCCAAGGTGTTCACGAGCGATCGCCAGGATTGAACCCACCGGGAGGACCAACCCCGTATCTGCGCCAGGGTCAGGGACCGTGCAGATGCCAACCTCCCCACCTCAAACCCCTCTAATTCCTCAATCTTTTGACAAGAGGTCAACTATGGCAGTCAACTTAGCTGATTTAAACTTTTATCGTGCCGTCAACCCCGATTTAGCTGGATTAAACGACCCCGAAGCCTTTTCCCACCTCATCAACAATGGACTGAACGAAGGACGAGTCTTTTCCCCCTACATTGACCTCAATTTATATCGTGCCGCAAACCCTGATTTAGCTACTGCCGGATTAACCAGTAATCGGCAATTGTACGACCATTTACAAAATGCTGGAGTTGCAGAAGGACGCACATTTTCCCCTGTTTTTAATGCCAATTTCTATCGTGCTGCCAATCCAGACTTAGCCGCTTCCGGATTGACTAACGAGCAACTTCTCGACCATTTTCGAGCCTCCGGCATCAACGAAGGACGAGCTTCCGCACCGAATTTTTCCGTGAGTTTTTATATCGCTGCCAACCCCGATTTACAAGCAGCCGGTTTCAACTTCCAACAAGCACTCCAACACTATGTCTTCGCCGGAATCCGCGAAGGACGAGCTGCTGCACCCGGAGGTCCCGTTGCGCCACCACCCCCACCACCACCTACGGATCCGGGTAATACTCCTGGAAGTGCCTTAAATGTTGGTACTCTCATAGGTACCCGTGCATTTGACCAATTTGTCGGTTTTGACGATCGCGAAGATTACTATCGCTTTGACGTCAATAGTCCGATTAACTTCAACTTGTATTTAGATGGATTGAGCGCTGATGCTGATGTATTGTTTTATCAAGATATTAACAGAAACGGTGCGATTGATTCGGGTGAGAATATTTACACAGATAGCCGGAGAGGTGGAATAAATTCTGAATCAATCAGTCTCAATTTAGCAGTTGGGAGTTACTTTGCTCTTGTTGAAGCAGACTCCGAAGGACGCAATACAAACTACACCCTTCGGTTTGTCAACCAAAGCAGCGAAGCGGTGGATGTTGGTCTTCTCAATGGAACTCGCACTTTTAGTGAGTTAGTCGGAAGAACAGACCCTCGCGATTACTACCGATTTAACCTCAACAGTCCCAGTAGCTTTAACTTGACCTTAGACGGATTGACTGCTGATGCTGATGTAATTCTGTATGAAGATACAAACAACAATGGTTTAATTGATTCGGGAGAAGATATCTACACAGATAGCCGGAGAGGTGGAACCAATTCCGAATCAATCTCTCGCAATTTGCCATCAGGTAACTACTTTCTTGTGGTTAGAGGAGATGAAGCAAATACGAGCTATAACCTGCAAATTTCTGCGACACCTGGTGTTAGTCCTCAAAGCATCAACCCAATTAACCTGCGTGACAGTGCAACTTCAGAAATTAATGTTGACCCGCTCATCAATCCCCGCAGCTTCACCACTGCTAATGAGTCAGCCATTCAAACCTTCACAGCTAATGGAAATGCTGTGAGTGATTTGAGTAGTGGATTGGGAACAGTAACCGCAGACTCTCTTATTAATGAATCCTTTACTGGAGGGAATGACTTCGCTAATTTGTTAGCAACTACCCCAGTGGAAACGCCTAATTTTAGTCAAGGGCTGGCTTTGATTTAGGGTCATCATTCATCGGACTGAACTGGAGGGGGAATTCAGGAATTTCCCTTCCCTAATGATTAAGAGGGGTTAGATTGGGGTAAAATAATATGAGCTAATCCTCACCCCTTGACGCTGATGTTACCGAGTGACTTGCTGAGTCATCGCATGAATGGAGAGACGATTGTTCCCAAGCGATTGGAGATTAATTCTAAAAACTTGGCGATCGCCTCTCAACTCATTACCTGTTTCCAAGAAACTGTGGGTTGTCCCCAATCTGAACTCGATCGCCAACTCCAGGAGATAGAAGGCGATGGCACTGACTACCGCATCAAACGGGGACTTGCTCATATTTTGAAAGGGAATTTAAGCACCTTTGAAGTCATTTCTCCCCTAGAACCCATTGAATTGCGTCAGCGGGTATTTACGGCAGCAGCAGAAACAGTTCCAAGCAAAGCAGGAACTCAAATTACTTTGGAAAAACTCGCAACTCAATTAAGTCAAGAATTAGAACGGGAGGTTCTACCGCTGCATATTCAAGCGGGATTATATGCTGATTTAAACGAGAATAAAATCCTCACGGAATTTGATGCACCCACTCCTGAGCTTTTACTCGAACGTTACAATGTCTCCCA
This sequence comes from uncultured Oscillatoriaceae bacterium, assembly GCA_965650385.1. Classification (GTDB taxonomy): domain Bacteria; phylum Cyanobacteriota; class Cyanobacteriia; order Cyanobacteriales; family Laspinemataceae; genus Laspinema. Next base: position 19,400 of record CBFGOM010000033.1, on the reverse strand, counting down.
AGTGCAAGGTGTATTTTATCGCGCTACTCATTTATTAATTAATGCTCATCGCAATGACCCAGGAGAGTATAAGCTGTTATTTCGGTATTTGAAATTGTTTCAATTAATGGCTTATATTGAAGGGGATGCCGACTGCGGATTTACCATTACCATTGATGGTCCAACGAGCTTATTTAAACCCAGTACAAGATATGGTTTAGCTATTGCTAAATTGTTGCCTGCATTACTGCACGTTACGAAGTGGAGTTTAGACGCCACTCTGCAAAGTCGCGACCCCTACACTGGAGATTGGAAAACGGGACGATTTACCCTCGATTCTGACTGTGGATTAGTTAGTCACTATCCACCAGGGAAACCTTATGATAGTCTATTAGAAGCCTCTTTTGTCAGTCGCTGGGAGGCGACTAAAACCGAATGGAAATTAGAACGAGAAGTGGATTTAATCCCCATTCCCGGCAGCGTCATGATTCCTGATTTTCGGTTGGTTCATCCCGATGGCAGAACTTATTTATTAGAAATAGTCGGCTATTGGCGTCCGGAGTATTTACAGAAGAAGTTTGCTCAGGTAAAGAAGTCTCAGCGGAGTGATTTGATTTTAGCGATTTCGGAACGGTTGAATTTAGAAAAAGCGGGAATTAATTTAAAGGAAGTGACAGTTCCGATGGTGTGGTTTAAGGATAAATTGCAGCCTAAACAGGTATTGGAGGTGTTAGAATCAAATTAGTTTGAATTGCACCCAGGAAATCCTCCAATAAACTATGTTAGACATTATCCACCTCACCGATATCAATCATCCGGATTTTCAGGGTGCGTTACGAATCTACCTTGATTCCTTTCCACCCTGCGAAAGACAACCTCTTGAAATCCTGGAAACTCGATTATCCAATCAACTTTATCAATGGTTTGTGACAAAATGGGAAAACCAAGTGGTGGGAATTGCTTTACTGTACCCTCTCAAACCGACGGATTTTATTGTATTGGATTATTTGGGTACGGATCAGCACTATCGCAGTCGTGGGATTGGTGGAACATTGATGTCTTATATCGTTGATTGGGTAAAAAGTCAGCAAAAAAGTTTATTAATAGAAGTAGAAAATCCCCTGTTTTGCGAAGATTCACAACAAGCAGAACGACGGATTCGGTTTTACCAAAACAATGGAGCAAAAGTTTTGCGATCGGTGAGATATGTTTTACCGCCTTTATCAGGAGATGTGCCGACGGAAATGTTATTAATGATGGTTCCGGCAGAGTTGGGGGGTCAATTGCCAGGGACTCGGGTGAAACAACTGATTGAACAAGTGTATCACGAAATGTACGATCGCCCTTCTCCAGATGCATTATTACAGTCCTTTATTGAGGACGTTCCAGATGTTGTTCAATTGGTCCATCTGTCTTAGGGATTAAAAGTTCCGAGGGGAAATCCCTACTTAATTTTATTCGGTGAGTTTCCCCATCTCTGGATACCTTTGCTAGAATAGAAAATCTAGGATAAAGTTATCTCAACTTTATGTTTAAATGAGTATGGAAACGACCCAACCTTTAACCCTGATTCAAGACGCAGAACGACTGGAAAATCGACTGAAGGAAATTCCCCCTGTTCCCGGGGTCTATTTGATGCGCGATCGCGACGATCGCATTCTCTATATTGGCAAGTCTAAAAAGTTGCGATCGCGGGTGCGGTCCTATTTCCGTGAATCCCAAAATTTGACTCAGCGGATTGAACGAATGGTGCAGCAAGTGGCGGATATTGAATTTATCGTCACGGATACAGAAGCAGAAGCATTAGCATTAGAAGCAAATCTGGTTAAGCAGCACCAACCTTATTTTAATGTTTTGCTGAAAGATGATAAAAAATACCCCTATCTCTGCATTACTTGGTCGGAAACTTATCCGCGCATTTTCATCACTCGTAAGCGCAAGGCGGGAAGTGCTAAAGACCGCTATTATGGTCCTTATGTCGATGCGGGACTGTTGCGCAGTACGTTGCATTTAGTGAAGCAAATTTTTCCGTTGCGGCAGCGTCCCCAACCCCTGTTTAAAGACCGACCTTGTTTGAATTATGATATCGGTCGGTGTCCCGGAGTTTGTCAAGGATTAATTGACTCGGAAGACTATCGCAAAACGGTCCAAAAGGTGGCGATGATATTTCAAGGTCGTACGGAAGAATTGCTGGGTATTTTGAAGCAGCAAATGGAGGCGGCAGCGGAGGAGTTGAACTTTGAACAAGCGGCGAGACTTCGCGATCGCATTCAAGGTTTGCAGTCGCTTCATGCGGGTCAAAAAGTCTCCCTACCGGACGATCGCCTGTCCCAAGATGCGATCGCACTTTCCAGCAATGGCGATCGCGCTTGTATCCAACTGTTCCAAGTGCGCGCGGGACAGTTAGTCGGACGGTTGGGATTTGTGGCAGAAGCGCAAACTGCTGAACCGGGTGCAATTTTACAACGGGTATTAGAGGAACATTACCGCAATGTAGACTCGGTGGAGATTCCGGCAGAAATTTTAGTGCAACATGAATTACCGGAAGCGGAGATACTGGGAGATTGGTTAAGCGATCGCAAGGGTCGCAAAGTCTCCATTCTCACACCTCAACGGCAAACTAAGGCGGAACTCATCGAAATGGTTGCCAAAAATGCTGAGTATGAAATGGCGCGGATGCAAAAATTCAGCGATCGCAATGCTACAGCAATGCAGGATTTAGCGGAACTCCTGGATTTACCAGAGTTGCCACGGCGTATCGAAGGATATGATATCTCTCACGTCCAAGGGTCCGATGCGGTTGCCTCTCGCGTGGTGTTTATCGACGGACTTCCCGCGAATCAGCATTATCGCCGTTACAAAATTCGCAATCCCGAAGTGCAATCAGGTCACTCCGATGACTTTGCCAGTCTGGCAGAAGTGCTAGGACGCCGATTTCGTGATGCAGGTAACCAGAAACGAGAAACAGGTAAAATTCAGAATACCCCCGATTGGCCGGACTTGGTGATGATTGATGGGGGAAAAGGTCAATTGTCGGCAGTGGTGGAAGTGTTGCGGGAGATGGATTTACTCGAAGAGGTGCGAGTTGTGAGTTTAGCGAAACAGCGTGAGGAAATCTTCCAACCGGGAGAGTCTTTACCGGTGCCCTCGGATGCGGAACAACCCGGGGTGCAATTGTTACGACGGTTACGCGATGAAGCACACCGATTTGCAGTGACGTTTCACCGTCAACAACGCACGGAACGAATGCGGCGATCGCGTTTAGATGAGATTCCGGGTTTGGGATTTGAACGGCAAAAACAACTGTTAGCACATTTCCATTCTCTCGATTATATTAGTATTGCGACTCCGGAACAATTGGCAGAAGTATCGGGAATTGGTCCAAGGTTGGCACAGCAAATTTATGAGTATTTTCATCCATGACTTTAAACCCCAAATTGCTTAAACGTGGCCTTCCTTATTGGATTGGGGGATTAATTTGCTTTGAAGTGGCGATCGTCATCATTTACCTGGGTGGCGTCTTCATTGAGCAAAAAGTTTATCCCCCGTTTGATATGGATGGATTGATGACAATTCCCACCCTATTACAAGCATCTATTCTCTTCCAACTTGGCTTAATTTATTTAGGAATGTTCTTTTTTTCCCGAAAGTTCTCGGAACGTCCTTCCCCAGCATTTTGGTTCGTGCAATCGGTGTTATTATTCTATGTCACCTTAGATGAACTGGTCAAACTTCATTTAGGAGGGGGATCATTCAGTTGGATGCCGATTTCGGGAACTAAATATTGGATTGTAATTTATAGCTGTTTAATCATAGCGATCGCAGTCTTCTTTTTCCGAGATTTTAAAGCACTCTGGCATGGTTCTCGAAACCTAGTTATTTTAGGTGTTTCTGGATTATTTATCGCTGTTTCCGGTGCATTTGGCGTGGAAATTTTTAAACATATTATCTTAAACCCTATCTTGTACAAATTTTTTCGAGAACGGGAAGTATTGACCTGGGTCATCGAACAAGTCAGAGTCGCCTTGGAGGAATTTTTGGAGATGTTTGGAGAAACGTTAATTTTATATGCGGTTTTGACATTTGTTATTAATAAAATTGAGAAAAGTTATCAGAATTTTAGGGAAAAATGAAGAATCTTTACCGCTTACAGGGTGAAATTTTAGGACAAGAATCTATGGATCGACGCCAAGATAAAGTTCCCCGATCGCAAACTCTAGGTTGAAACTTTTCAGAACAATGCGATCGCCTTCCCTATAGACTTGAGTTTTCCAAGTATTTGGACCAGTAAGGCGGCAGCATTCTACCCGTTAGGTTTCCTGGAAAATTAGAAGGTATTCTTCTAAAGAATCAATCTTTTGATAATCCGTGAATTTTTTCCCTAAGTCAAAGGTTTGGGTACTGGAGGACAGGATTTCAGCGATGAGTTTAGGATATCGTTCGACATAGCGATCTCTGCGATCACGGGAGTCAGAAGTCACAAAGGCGTCAGGGTAGTAATAAAATTCATCTTGATAATTGACTTTAATGTTCCCCGAATAAAAGCGACAATCGGGGGAGTTACGCAAATGCGAGTTAATCAGGTAGAGAAGATTTTGAGCAATGCGATCATAATTATCGGTCCTGCCTGCCATTGCATAGACTAAACCGCGTCGATATTCGTGGCGAATAGCAGTCTGGCGTTCGATTTCGAGATATTCTTCAAGACTGATAGAGTGGGGACAGCAATCATCAGTATTGCCTCCAAAAGGTGAGTGACTTAAATTCAATTATAGCATTAGGTAGAATCAGAGTGGTATATTTTAATACTTTGAACGTGTAGTTTAGGTTTGTCAAAAATAAAATACCCTTAACTTATTCTTCTTTCCGTGATAAAATGAGATTTAGTACATTCAATTCATGAGAGTTCAACAAATACTTATCAGAAAACAATTTAGTACGCATTTGCTCTAAACTGTAGCTTCTGAACAGTAAAAAGGGAAACTCTCGGTATTTGCGACCAATGGGTAAAGTGTTGTAGGTGGGATAAAGGGAATGGAGGTAGCGGGAGAGTAAAGTTCTAAATTCTTGGTCTTCTTCTTCCCGGGGTTCTTGTTTGAAATATTCCGCGATCGCCTCTGCTGCAATGAAGTTAAACAGTGGCATTAAATAATATTGGTCAGTGTTGTTGCTATATTGTTCAAACCATTGAGTGCGAGTCGCTTTGTTGTGGAGTAATTCCACTAGCTCAACTGCACCCCCACCTATGGCCGATCGCAAATTTTCCGGATATTCCAGACTCTTACTAACGGCAAACATCTTTTTAATTAATTCATCAGTAGCATAGCGGCGAATTTGCTGTTCTAAACGAATTTCATAACTTTCTTCTAATTTTTTGTCAATCGGAACGATGAGTAAACTTCCTACAAGATGACCCGGTTCAATATTGCCAAGGTCTAAAAGTTGGTCGAGGCGGTTACAGTATTGGGTAAATTGGGTATTGAATTCTTTTCGTAAGGATAGATAGGATTTCTGCATGGTTTCCTCGGTCCCTGTTTCATCCATTAAGATATATTCAGCATGACTAAGAAGACCTTCCAACCCGGTGAAAATATCTTGTAAAATCCGATGACTGGGTTTCTGGCGATATTCATTTTTGAGTTCTCGAATGAGATGGGTGATTTGACCACTCAACGTCATTCCCGCAGTGGAAACGGATTTACCACCAATGGGAATCATCAGACACTCTTTTCTTCCCAAGGGTCCGGACCCGAAAATCCGCGTCATGATAGAAACTTTCAGAATCAGCAAGATATTTAAAAGATTTAAGATGCTTTCTTGCATCGACAGTTGGCATTCGGTTTCATCATCGGAAGGAGGAAATTCAGAGTGATTGGAGGGATAATAAACCGCGCGATCGCCTAAGTAAAAAATCAGGGATTTCCCTTCTGTATCGAGGGTCTGCCGCACTCCATTCTCTTCATATTCTCCCCTGGCGCGATAAATCACTTGAATTACTTCCATGAGATTTTTCTCAATTTGAAACCGGGGAATTTCAACTAAAATATGTTTTGCTTTTGGAAAAGATAATCCCCGACTGGCGGAAGAGGTCATAAACACGACTTTCACATCTTGTTTATAAGTTTGAATTCTGAGTTTTTCAGCATCGGACACACTGGCATGAATTTCTAGGTAGCTTTTGTAGGGTTCAAATTCACCTCGGCGTTTGCGAAGGGTTTCTATAAGGTCTTGCAACCGTTTTTTATCCTGAATATAGACTAGGATTTGACCCGAATCAGATTGGGTTAAGAGGTTTTGAATGTCTTCTCCGATGCAGGTTTGAATTTTATCAATTAAAGTGTGGTTTTCGGGTGAGTACAAATTGGAAGTAAATTTGACCGATTCGATAAAGATTTTATAAGTAATATTCAACTCGCTGGCAGGGTAGGAGTTAGTATTAATTGCACAAGCACGTAATCGCCGAAATTGAAAGAGTTCGAGGGTGAGAGGGTTTGGCGACTGTTTGGCAAGACGAAAATAGATTTTATCGGGTTCGGGAGAAGGTTGAGATAAGTGTTGAGTAATCACGTCTTTGTCTACAATTGACGCATCTGCTACAATTACCTTGGTGTTAAATCCATGTTCGGGGTTCGTGAGTTCATAGTTGTGCAAAAATTTACTGATGCCTTGCAAAAAATGAACGCCGCTATCATCCCCGGTGATTTCGTCAATCATAATAAATAGATGTTTGATGCGGTTAGAGATTTGACGCATTTTGGCCGGGATTACTTCTTTATCTCGTTGGTTGTAAGCACTTTTAAAGATGTGATTGAGATGTTTCAGGGTGGTGTTTCCGGGGGTGGTAACGCGCAAGGATTGGATTGAGACAGTGGCGAGGATTTGATTAGAGAGTTGATCGGCAACTGCGGTATGAATGCCAGCACAAATACTGGAAAGCACTCCAGCGGTTTTTTCCCCGCGATCGCGAATTTTGTCGTCGGCAATTTGAGTTAAACGGGGGGACTGATGTTGCCTCCTTAGCGATCGCAAGTCCTGATCGCCAGGAATAAAATCTACCGCTTTGGCAGTAAAAATATCTCGCCGGGAGTTGGTGTGATATCGCACAGTGGGGAATCCGCCGTTTTCCTGGATCATCACGGCGTTAGTGGTGAGACACCAGAGGCGATCGTCACACAGGTTGCCAGTGGATGCTGATTTAAACTTATCGATAATATCTAAATTGACTTGTTTCCGGGGACTGACATAAAGGAATAAGAACCCTTCGTCAAAATGCGACTGTAGAAAATTGGCGATTGCAGTGGTTTTACCAATTCCTGGATTACCCGTTAAAAATAGATAAATTTCCTCGGAAGTTAGTGCTTTTTGAATCAGTTGCGCGTGTCCATTTCTCAGGGTCAATCCCTCCGGCAATCCCAAGGGAGTTGCTAACTCCAGAGGAAGAATTCCCACAGAATTAAAAAACCCTTGAATCTGTTCTTCATGAATTACTTCGGTGATACCCGATGGGGTGAGGTGGGGTTGAGACAATTTATCGACTAATTCTTGACCGTTGATAAAACTTTTTGCTGCACTTCGCTGAATTTGTTTTAAGACATTTTTTCGCGCTGTTTTAATCTCTTGTTGTTTGGGTTCTTTCTTATAAATTTCAGCACAAGTTGCCAATAACTGGAGATTGTCAGGACGCAGGGAGAGGGTTCCAATGTGGCGATCGCTATATCCGACCACATTAAAGACTAAGGACGAGGATTGTGGTAATAGGTTATACTCCTGCAAAAATCTATAGAAACTATGCGCATAAGAACCCGCCTGAATTAACTTGGTACTTTCTTTGTCTCGACGTTTAAATGCGGTTAAATATTGCCGTAAATCTTTCGATAAGTCCAAGTCTAACCCAGGAGTGTTCCCTGTATCGAGGCGCAACTTAGAAAAAACACTTTTCGACCGTAAATAACCCAACTCCCCCCTAAGCATTTGCCGCAAGACTTCCACATTATCTAAGGGTACAATCTCTTCCGCAGATTGTACCGAAAACACGGATAAATCCACACATAAAATCCGTAAATCCTGACCATAGCGTAAGAATATTAAGGTATCGGCCTGCAAAAATTCTCCTGTTTTTCCGGGTCCGGAATATTGATGGATAATCCGCTGAATTCGTTGAGAATTTAAGGGTTTAAACTGGGATAAGACCTGGGTGAAATGTTCTTTAGAATCTTTTGGAGAAGTGCCAATGCTGTTGTCTCCGGCAAAACTGCATTGATAATATAGAATTTCGAGTTGATTTTTGAGGCGATCGCCTCCTTCTTGGGATTTCAGATACTCCCCAAAAAAATTCAATCCTGAGAGAAATCCCTTCTGGATAAAAAAACAACTCCATTTTTCCAAAATCTCGCGGTTTTGGGGTGCGATCGCTTCATGTTTTTCCGCCATCCGCTTAACCATCTTCGGTAATTTGAGTCTCTGCAAATCTTGGCGATACAAGTCTCCAAAATGGTGCTTAATTTGATGGCGTTTCAGATAGGCCAAAATCCCCAGATTAAACCCGACTTCAAACAATCGGCCTAATTCTTCTGCAATCATTGTAATGGACCTCTTTTGCGTAAATCCAACACCTTTTTAACCTCAATCAAAAATGCTAAGGCATTAAACTCAACCCGTGGGGTCATCTGTTCAAACATAGATAAAGCACCTATAGACTGTTCTCCGATAATAGTCTCGTAAGGGTCTAACTTCAAAGTTTGATCGCTTTTGCGATCAAATCGGGAGAAGTGAAAAAGGGTTAAATATTGCAAAATGTCCCGTTTCAGGGGAGTATCATAAATTAAATCTTGGCGAATCGATTGGTCATCCATAACTTGAGGATAATACTCTCCTAATAAGGTGGAATAAGAAATTACCCCATTATAAAATCGTTCTTCCGGTCGGCCAACACTGATGCCATTAAATAGGTTGAGAAAAACTACTGCTTGCTGTCGGGGGTCTTGCGCTAAACTGGTAAGTTGTTGCGTGTCTTGGATCACAAAGGCATTGACTTTGGGACCGCTTAATTTGTAGACGTAATATTTATCAAAAAAGATGGGATAAATTTTTAAATCGGGATGGTTTTGCATCAAGGCAGTGATGAGGGAAGGAGACATAAAATATAGGTTTTCATCGCGATCGCCACGGGTGATATTTAGGGTACTGGTATAGGGTGCTTGTGCGACATAAAGGATATGCCGATATCCTTGTTGATACAAGTGGTTGACAGTATCAATTAAAATAGGGGGTTCCCGATACAATCGATGCAGGGAGTAGTTATCCGAAAAGGTCTGGAGTCGTTCAATCTGGATTGTATTTTGTGGCAGTCGCTGGATGCCGATGATTTCTCCAGTGACATTGGCAATCCGATTCTTCCGGTACTTAGGGTCCGTTGCAGCATCACTCTCTCGACTTGATACAATGGCGATCGCCAGTTTATCTAACTGCAACGGTGAGGTACTTTCCATCAACCGAAAAGTTTTTGGTAACACGGAGTAAAGAGACCTCAACCCATTTTCTAACCGATGCCGATTGAAGTTTTGCACTCGAATCCCTTGGGAATTGGACCGATATTGACTACTTAGTAAATAGGACAACCCCTTACACAGATTGGCTAAAAATTTCTCTGCTGGCAAAGGTCGTTCATGGGTTCCTTCATGGAGGCGGAGGAAGGGAATAAACAAGTTTTTGGGTGCTTTTTCCAGGAGTAACTCAAAGCAAATATAAGCAAGAATCGTCCAAGTAAACCGATACACAAAAGTCTGACTCGGATTCAAGTTACCGGGATTCAAACGTTGGTTATCATAATCCAATAAAATTAATGCCTGATTGGGGAATGTTTCTCGATACTTGTCCCAACAAATCCCCTTATTGGGAGTACAAACTACCGCCAGCATCCGAAGTCCAGCAATTTGATAATTCCAGGTAAATTGTTCTCGTTCAGTGTCCGGGAAATACCGGATATCTTCAATTTTGATACTCGCTTGGAGATGGCAGAGTGCTTTCGTTTCTAGTCCCGGTTCCCCAATAGTCACATATTTTAACTGTGCTTTGGGATTTCTTTCTATCTCGGTATCTAAAAAATATCCCAGGAGTGCACTATTGACATCTTTCTGTAAAATCCCCTTTCTGAGGTTAATTTGTCGCAAGTAAGTCCGGGTGGGTAAAATTTTTTGTCGTTTGATACCGTTTTGCAGCATTGTCCGTAATTTATCAATTTTACTCCGGACATTCCGTTTGTTCATTCCTAGGACAAATCCCGCGAAAATTCGCTGTTTTGCGACTTCATCTGACCCGGACAAAACTGGCATCACCCGTTCATCAAAGCGTCCCCAAGGGTCAAAATTGCATTCCTGATCGGGATTATAATCCGGTTGTCCCGGATCGCAATCTGAGGCGAAAACGAAATAATAAAGAAACAATCGAACTAATACTTTTCTGACAAAAGATTCCCGGAGAGTTTCATCAGCGATCGCCTCTTTATGTTCCGGACTATGAGGGTCTAGCAGCATCAGGTTATAATCCAAAACTTCTTGTCCTGCATGGGTTTGAACTGGGCCCCCAAATTTGAGTTTTAGTCCAAAAATAAACTGCCTTTCCCCTCCGTATCGGTCTGTATGTTCGCCTAAACTCCCATCAATTAGGGGAATAATTGGCAGGCAATCAAAAACTTCGGCGCGAGATAAAGCATCTCGATAATTAATTGTCACTCCCCCATAATTGACCTCAAAATCTGCATCTGCTTTTTCCGAATCATTAATGTAATCATCAATTAATCGTAACCGGCGAATTAAATCATTTAGATAAATCATTCCTAGGGTATCGCTGGTTTCAATATGTTCGGCGAGATGCTTTAAATAGATGATTTTTGCTTCTTTTTTGAGCTTGCCAAGACTTTCTGTATCCACCAATTGCTGCAAATCATCAAAATAGGAAATTTCATCATGAACCAACCCATCCAGAGTGTCTAACAATTCTTGCTGGATATCTTCGTCATCAGGAGCAAGTTTTGTAGTAATATAGTTCGCAATTCCCTGGCGTAGATCGGATGAAAATCGGTCTACATTTTGCACCGAGAGGGTAATTTTATGAAATTTTAGTCGAGATTCACTACCAGGACGGTGAGTTTCTACTCTGAGTTTTTCTTTTTGAAGAAGGGGAGACGATTGATTAAAATTGAAGGTAAATCCAAGTGGTCCAGTTGTGCCTTGAACCTGGGTTAACTCGTGACTCATCTGATTAACCGTCTGTGCGATCGCCTCTTGAGAACCCATTGTTGCTTGCAGATGGCGTCGTAACTGTTCTTGAATTTGCTGAATTTGACTGCTAAATTGTTGCTGAATCCGTTCTGTAAATTTCACCGATGCCGATCGCACCCCATTGGCCGAAGTCAAGGGATTTTGAAGACCCGGAGTCATTGTCACTGCCGCCGCGATGCGATCAATGTCCATTCGTAATCGATGGCGATCGCGAGACAGCTTAAATAAATTTTCACGCTGGATTTGTCGGGAAATTTGCTGCAAAAGGTAGCTGTAGTCCACAGGTTGCAACCCATCGTTACCCCCTGATAGTTGGTTAACCATGATGCTTTTTCCTCCCTGATTGTGCTGCTTTTGAGTAGTCTATCATGACCGGGTAAATTAATTCATATTTTCTCAACTCGTTCACGCCATCTTATCCAGAGAAACCGTGCCTACCTTTCACTCTTCCGGTGTTTCTACCGTAATTTGCCAGGTTTCTAAGGTTATTCCAACCGTTTGTTCTAAACTCGTCAAAGCATTGAGATAGGCAATTTGTGCGTTCAATTCACTATTATTCGCGTTAATTACTGCCTCTTGCGCACTGATGACATCGCGGATATTAGCTCGACCTAATCGGAGTAATTCTCGTTGATTTCCTAAGTTTTGTTCGGCAAATTCTGTTTCTTGCCGTGCTAAATTCACTTGTTGTAAAAGTAAATTGGCATTGCGCACCTGATCCCCAACTTCAATCAATAGATTATCCCGTTGATCATCTCGTTCATTTTGAGCTTGTAATAGATTCACTCGCTGTTCCTCTACCCGACTGTCGAATCTGCGATCGCCAAAATTTCGACTCAACCCAATCCCTACTCTCACATCATTTGTACCCGCGATATTGGATTGTAAATTGCTTCCATAACTCGCATTCAAATTCATATCCCATCGCCGGTCATCTTCTGCCAATCTTAAATTCAACTCAGCAATCTCTACCCTTAGTTCTGCATTCAGATAGCTGGCACTGTTTTGTAAGGCCAGTTCTTTTAATTTGTCTTCATTTAACTGAGTATCCTGTACCACAATTTCTTCCCCAGGGATAATCGAAAAATTCTCAACATCTAAAATTTTTAGCAAATTTAATCGTACCTCCTCAAATGTATTTCTTGCCTCTAATAGCTGTACTTCTTGAGTAGCAATATTTCTTTCATTTTCGACTAAATCAATTCTACGTCGTCTCCCCGCTTCTACCAATGCTCGGTTAATCTCAAAAATTTCCTGCGCAATTCTTAGGGAATTTTCGGCAATTTTAACCGATTCTCGTGCTTGTAACAGTTGGCGATATCCCAAAATAGCATTGGTGACGATATCGATTAAAGTCGAATTTAAATTCAGTTGATTGATGGTATCATTAAATTCTGCAATTTTTATAGAAGCGGTATTGATATCCCGGCCAAAACCTCGCAATAATGGTTGACTAAAATTTAAAGCAAGCCCTTGATTGACTTGATTTTCATCGACTATTTCTGATTGATTGCTACTTTGAGCAGTCCCTCCCACATTCCATGCCGCAGTAATTTGTCCTCCGGTGGGAATTAGCATGGTAACTCTTGACCCTGCACTAACTACCGCAGAATTAGTCGTAGCACTTCCTAAATCGATTTGATTGAGACCGATCCCTATTTCTGGAGTAAAAATAGGTTGAAATTTATCTAAATCAACGGCTAAATTAGCGCGTTGTGCGAGGCGTGCAAGATAGGCATTTTTGATATCTCGGTTATTTTGGACTGCTAAACCCACCACCTCGACCAAGGTGAGGGGAATTCCCTCAAAAATTTGCTCGCCAGGAGTTTCTTGAACCGCAGGACGAGTCTCAGGAAGCGTCACCGGAACTTGCTGCAATTCCCCAGGCCGATTCTCAAATAAAGGCAGTGTTGCTGGGTCTAAATTGCGATCGCCACTGGGGGGATTGGACTCCACGGGTAAACGGGGAAGACTCTGAGAAATCACTTCATTTTCCTCCTGACGATCGCTGGGAGACACTTTCGCTTCCGGTGCTCTCGGACGCCGTTCTGTTTCTACCTTTTCAATGGGTTTTGCCAGGGGAGGCACATTGATCTGTGGTGCAGTGTTTCTCACTTCACTCAATGAAATCGCCGGTTTTCCAGGCGCAGCAACTACAGCAGGAGTGGGAAAAGCTGGCGTCAAGGGAGATAACAAATTTCCGACTACAGAGGGAACATTCTCTGGAGGTGAGGCCGGAACTTCGGAAGAAGCAACCGGGGTAACTAACAACTCTGACACTGTAATTCCTTCGGAAATCCCCTCCGGAGTGAGTTCCTCCGCAATGCCTCCTTCATGAAACTTACTCCCGGCCAATAGGGTCAAAGATGTGCCAAAAATAGCCGCGATAAAACTAACTGTTGGTGTCACCCAAACAGGACGCTGCTTGTTCGTCGGAGTGGCGATCGCCATTTCTGCTTGCTTTGTATCTTGCTTTGTATCTTGACTGTTCTGCATACCCCTTCATCCTTCCTAATTTGTATCAAAATTCTAGCGCGATCGCAACGCTTGTACCGGGTCCAACTTGCTCGCTTGCATCGCAGGCAAAAACCCCGCACCGACCCCCACCAACAGCGCCGAACCTAATGCCAATCCCGCCGTTTGGCGCTCAAACTCATAGGGTAACTCAAAGCGATCGGCCACCATCAGGGTTAATCCATGTACTGTTGAAATCGCCAATACTCCCCCCAACAAACTCAAAATTGCTGCTTCTAAAATAAACTGGAACATAATATCCCCAGACGTCGCACCGATCGCACGACGCAACCCAATTTCCGGCGTCCGTTCTATCACTGCTGCGATCGTAATATTCGCAATTCCCACTCCCCCCACCAACAACGCAATTGCTCCCACTGCCAACAACGCGCGTGAGACCATTTTCAGGGTTTTTTGCTGTTCTAAAATATCCTCAATATTAGCTCCTACATAAATCTCACCATCAGGGTAGCGCTGTTTTAGCAGGGTTTCTACCTGTTCTTTTAACTGTTCCATTTCTCCAACCTGTTCCGGTCGCATCAGAATTAATCCCACGTTATATCGACCGGTGAGAGCCGAATATAAAGACATGGGGAGCAACATTTCTCCACTCGGTTCATCCTGTGGGTTCCGCATTTTTGTATCTACTATCCCTACCACAATATATAATCTTCCATTCCAATAAACCCTTTCCCCAATAGGATTTTTTCCCTCAAATAAGTTTTCTGCCAGAAACCGATCAATCACAACAACTGAGCGATAATTGATAAAATCAGCCGAACTGAAAAATCTTCCTTGTAAAAGAGTACGACCGGAAATTTTCAAGTGTTTCTCAGATACAGCATTAATATCCGCCACTGCTTCTTTTTGGTCAAAAATTACCGTTGTATCCTGAGTTATCCAAGCTCTTGTTCCTATTTCTTCCACCCCGGTTAAGCGATTTTTTAAATAATCCACATCTTCTAGCTTCAATTGCCTGCCATCTTTAGAGAATAAAAAGGCAAAAATTTGGGGTGCTTCGCGCTTTTCCATTGCGGTAGAAATCACCGAAGTGCTAATGGTTCGCACTTGCAAGGTCGCACTGACTGCCATTACCCCCATAAACACTCCCAAGGTAGTTAAGGCCGATCGCAAGCGATTTCCCCGCAGAGAATCCCAACTCATTTTGATTAGATTGAAGGTACTTAAACTCATCAAGCTGCTCCCTTTTCTAAATCTAGCTTTATGTATCAAACCTAGCGCGATCGCAATGCGTGTACCGGGTCCAACTTGCTCGCTTGCATCGCTGGTAAAAACCCCGCACCGACCCCCACCAACAGCGCCGAACCCAACGCCAATCCCGCCGTTTGGCGCTCAAACTCATAGGGTAACTTAAAGCGATCGGCCACCATCAGGGTTAATCCATGTACCGTTGAAATTGCCAACACTCCCCCCAACAAACTTAAAATTGCTGCTTCTAAAATAAACTGGAACATAATATCCCCAGACGTCGCACCGATCGCACGACGTAACCCAATTTCTGGCGTCCGTTCTATCACTGCTGCGATCGTAATATTCGCAATTCCCACTCCTCCCACCAACAAGGCGACTCCTCCCACGGCCAACAACGCTCGGGAAACCATCTCCAGGGTTTTTTTCTGATCTACAATATCAGAAAAATTATTCCAAGCATAGAAATTTCCTCCAGGATACCGCTGATTTAACAGGGTTTCTACCTGTTCTTGCAACCGTTCCATATCTTCCATTCGCTCGGGTCGAATGGAAAATTCTCCCACACTCTGTTGACCTGTCAGCGATGCATAAAGAGGCACTGAAATCAACAGTTCTCCCTTGGGTTCTTGATCCTGATATTGCATTCGGGTTTCAACAATTCCCACAATCATATATAAGCGATTATTCCAATAAATCCGTTTGCCAATAGGATTAATCCCCTCAAACAATTCGTCAGCCAAAAAGCGATCAATCACACTACTAGGCCGATAGTTGATAAAGTCAGCCGCATTTAAAAAGCGGCCTTGTAGAATAGAACGACCCGAAATTTGCAAGTATTCTTCAGAAACTGCGAACACATTTGCTGAAGCTTCTTTGTGTTCAAATAGCACCGATGCCGAAAAATCTACCCACTGGTTCATTCCGATCGCCTGTACCCCAGGCAACCGACTTTTTAAATACTGCATATCTTCTACCTGTAGAGTTCGGTTATCGGAAAACCACATTCCCGCTTTTACCTGCGGCGCTTCGCGCTTTTGCATTTCCTCTGCAATCACCGCCGTGCTAATCGTTCTCACTTGCAGGGTAGCACTCACTGCCGTTACCCCCATAAACACCCCCAAAGTCGTCAAAGCCGATCGCAAGCGATTTCCCTGGAGGGAATCACAACTAATCCGGATTAAATCAAATATACTTAAACTCATACTGCTGCTCCCTTCCCTAAACCTCACTTTATCTATTACCCATTAGACATTAATTCCTTCCCCCTCATTTTTCGGACTCCTCTTCCTTGTCCCCCGACGGTTCCTCCGTCTTAGCGATCTTCACCACCATCCCGGGTTCTAAAGGCTGATCCGAAGGCGGCAGCACAACCTTATCCCCCACTTTCAGTCCTGATTTAATTTCCACCTCAGTCACCCCTTCCAATCCCAACACAATGGTTTGTTTCTGCACCTGACTCTGAGCATCCACCGTCCAAATATAAGGTTGGGGAGCATCCCGTTGAATCACTTCAATCGGTAACACCACCACATCTTTAAGCTGCTGCACAATAATTTCTACACTCACTTGCGCACCAGGAATCAAACTCCCCGTCGGAGTCTTCAGCTTGATGGTAGCAGGCACCGAAGCTTGTGCTGAACTTGAACTCGAATCACTACCATCTGCCGTAACTGCTAGAGGAGAAAGCTCATGGACCACCCCCTCATAGATCTGCGCATTCGGTCCAATCACCGTGACTCGTGCTTCTTGGTTCAGTTTAACCTGGGAGGCATCCAACGTGGAAAGCTGAAGGTTCACAAACTCTTGAGATGGATCTCCCAAAGTGAGTAAATTATCCCCCCGACTGATGCCATCTCCGTTATTGACCATCACCTGTAAAATCGTTGCATCAATTGGAGTAGATACGATATTTTGTGCTAACTGTTCCTGGGTATTTTGAATAGAAATTTCCTCTCGCTCTAGTTGTAGCCTTTCTTGGTTAAATTGCGATCGCACTTCCCGGAGTTGACTTTCTGCCTCTCGCACCGCCTTCCGTGCCGCCTCCACCTCCGTATCCGGTTCCCGACGGAGTTTATCTAAATTGATTTCACTCCGTTCTAACTCAAACACTGCACTGCGGATCTCCGCTTCTACGGTTCTCACATTTTCCTGCGCTGTTTCCACCTCTTTTTGTGCCGTCTCTAGCTCATCTGCCAATTCCTCTTCAATAGTTCCCCGTTTGAGTTGACTTGTCTCTAAATCCAGAAGGGTTTGAGTCACCGCCACCTCGGCTTCATGGAGTGCAAATTCAGCGCTACGAACTACACTTTCTTGGGTTTTAACGTCTTGTTCAGGAATAAATCCTCGTTGCGCTAAGTCTTTGTCCTCTAGGAGTGTCTGTTGTTCTGCCGCAAGTTTTGCTTGTTGGTCAATTACCCTGAGGCGATTAGTTCTCAGAGTAAGGTTTTGTTTCTCAATATCTAAATTTAACTCAGCCAGTTTGGTTTGGAATTTTTGAGATTCAGCCGCACTTAAACGAGTGAATTCTTGTTGAGCTTCCCTTAATTTTTGTTGAGCTTCCCCCAATTTTTGACGAGAAGTTTCCAAATTGAGTAATTTTTCTTGCCGGTTTAATTCCTCCGTTGCCAGTTGACTTTCCCGGGCAATATTTTCCTGAAGAAGTCGCTGGAGTTCAGTTTGAGCGATGGTCAAATCGTCTTGTGCCTGCAACACTTTTCGTTCCGTGTTCGCTAGAGAAAGTTGTTTTTCCCGAATTTCTAACGGTTTAATCGCCACATTGGTTTGATCCTCAATGTTGTTTCGGAGGGTAATTAATTCCCCACCGGATGGGACGCGATCGCCAACCCGTACCAAAACCCGATCTACCGTACCATCGGTGGGGGATTTGAGCGTTTGTTGACCCGCAAATTCTACAACCCCACTATTGTTAACTGGAATTTCAATGGTGCCCCGTTCCACTGTAATTGTACTCACCTCCACCGCGTCGGCTGATGGATTCAGGACTCGATGATAAAAAAACCATCCGCCAAGGGTTGTGACGGCCAAAACACCAGCGGCGATCGGCCAAGAAACTCGCCGTTTATCCTTGTATTTTACTGTTTCCCCCACGATGAATACTTGCTGGCTCCACTGATTTTTACTGAACGATTTATCCCTAAATTTGACTCCTGATACCCCTATCAGTAGCCTAATTAAACCATTACCTTCCCGGTTGCTATTGTCAAGCTTGAACCGCCTTTTTGCAATAAAATTCTGTTAAAATTTATTGCAATTGTCAGCAAATTTTAGGACGACTCGGGGAGCCTCCAATGATCCAGTTACTGAGCACCATAACGGACCCTGGCGCTGGGATCAAGGCGGAACCCGGAGGAATCCACACCCCTTTTCCACTCAATTCCCCGTGACAAGGGACAAGGAACGCTATGATGGAAAGTGACGTTAAGTTCTGTTAAGCGCATTGACTGCAACTTCCAGGCCCACAAACAGCGTAACCCCGCCAACGACTTGGTACTGCCTCGACCCCTTATGGGAAGGGGGAGAAGAGTGGGTACAGCAGGGATTACCCCACCACCAACTCGCACCGGCATGGCAGATTTTGCTCCTCGGAGACGGTTCGCCAACGCGCCACCTGAAACTACTCACCGGGGAACCCACGGAAGTAGACGTAATCGATATGTCCGCGATCGCAATGGACCCCGACAACGCACCAGACCCCATCCAATGGGTCCCAGGACCCCGACTGCGGCGACAAGTGTGGCTCCGTACCGCCTCGGGACAAAGACTCGCCTATGCTGCCTCCTGGTGGGAAGCCAGCCACGTGGATGACTACCTGCAAAACCGCTCAATCCCCATCTGGGAGAGCCTCTCGCGCCTGCATACCGAACTCTATCGCGATGTCCAAGGCATCCACTACGGACATTCCCCCGCCTTAGAAACCGCCTTCGGACAAAAAGGCCCATTTTGGGGAAGACATTATCTATTTTGGCATCATAAGAAACCTTTAACCTTAATTTATGAGGTCTTTTCTCCCTATTTAAGCAAATATTTAGGACCAACAAAATTGTCAGGGTAAGCGGGATAAAACCTTCTAGGACAAGAAACCGGGTTTCTGCCTAAATTCATGAGAATTATGCAGAGATGTTGAAAGAAATCCGGTTTCTAACCTGGTCATAATTGGCCCAATTCTCGTAAAATTTTCAAATCTTCTTGAAAATCTTCTACATCATAATTCACGCAAATTCCCCGCTTTGATAATTCTCGCTGAAAGTCCAGAATATTCAGTCCCGCGAGGTGTCGCGCTTTTCCGCCGCTGAGTCTCTTTTGCTGGTAAAGGAAAATTGCAATTTCCAGCTTGAGTTCAGCTACCTGAAGGGGTGACAATCCGGCTAGAAACTAGACTGGATAAGGGACATAGCT
>CBFGOM010000032.1:0-37872 GCA_965650385.1 uncultured Oscillatoriaceae bacterium | reverse complement strand
GGAATGCCAAATTGGAGGCTCTGCCTCCTCTTCTCATCCAGAATTTTATTCAAAAAAAAAACAGATTATCGGCCAAAAAACGGTAACAATATACAGTAAAATAAATAAGAGTTTACATTCAAGCTGGAGAGGATAGGACCATGCTATTTTACTCCGGTGAGAATATTAATCATGGAAATTCCTTAAATGAGTAAAAACATCCGGCTGTTTTCTAACTATATCCAACGGGAAAACCAGACGACAAATTACTGCTTGCTGATTCTCAAGCTGCTTTACGAGGAAAATCCTAAATTTTTATCGGAAGTTTTGAGTTTATTATTATTAAATGAACACTTATCAGCAGCCGTTGGAGTCAAATTTAGCCAACAAAACCGAGGTAAAAAAAGCGTTCCCGATGGCACAATTAGTCAAGAGGCTTTCTCAATCGTTATTGAAACTAAACGGGATAATCAGTTTAATTTAGAGCAATTAACCCGCCATCTTGAGTCTATGAAAGAACAGGCGGGAATTAAGGTATTGATGGCTTTGGGTAACTTTGAATGGGAAGAACCCAACCCGGAAGCATTCCAGGATATCGATCGCCTTGCAGAGGAAATGGGGGTGGCATTTGCAGCGGTTAGCTTTGAGCAGTTTCTGCAAGCGTTGAAACTCAGCTATTTACCGAAAAATCTGGTGGATGCGATCGCCGATTTGGAAGAATACATGAATGAAGAAAATTTACTCCCCTCTTGGAAATACCATCTGGATGTTGTAAATTGTCGGGTCTCTTTCGATGATGTACTCCAGCATCAAATTTACGTTTGTCCCGCCACTGACGGGAGTTACAATCATCGCCGCAGTCTTTACTTTGGGATGTACCGCAACAAGCGAGTTGAGCAAATTGCCAAGATTGAAGCCGTTGTGGATTTAGAGTCTGAAGAGACTTTTTCGATTAAATGGAAAAACATCGATAAATCTGACTTGGAGTTAGTGGAAATGGCAAGAAGTCGTCGCAGTCAAATCGATGACTCCTGGTATCCGGCACGAGTGTTTATTCTGGCAGATTTACATCCCACTGATTTTGTAAAAGCAAGTCCAGGGGGGATGCAAAGTAGCAAACAATATTTTGATATTAGTCAATTAAATGTCATGAATGCGGAGGATTTAGCACATAAATTAATGGGGAAAAATTGGGAGAGTTATTGATTTTTCGGTAAAATTGATGTGTTGCTGTTAGGAGGCCGAGCCTCCAATTTGGCATTCCCAGGCTCTGCCTGGGAACGAGTAAACGAGTAAATTAGAGGCGGTATTGACGACAAGGCGATCGCCTTTTTAAGGTTGTGGGGCGATCGGCGCTTTGTAAAGATTGGGTGATGATCAGGGTTGTTGAGACTCCGATGCCATAATTCAGCTCATGCGATCGCCTGTCCCTCTAAAAGGATATAATTGAGTAATAATCAAACACATACTAGACATGGAAACTAAAAAATTACCATTCGCGTTAATGCCGAAGCCGCCCGAATCTTTGAAAATGCCTCCGAAGAACAGCAACGGAAGTTAGAGGTATTGCTGAGTTTAAAGTTGACTGAAGCAACTCGCTCAAAACAAAGTTTAGAAGAACTAATGAGCGATATTAGTCGCAAAGCCCAAGAAAGAGGGTTGACCCCGGAAATAGTGGAAAATACTCGATCAAAGAGTGATGATTGCCCCGATACGAGGCAACGGTGAAATGATAAAACTCCCGAAAGAGCCTCTCTAATGTAATATGTTCTGTTGTGCGATCGCCCTGGAGACGGAGGTACTCATACTCCATCCGATTATAATAGACCTTTAAAAACCAGATTGAGTATCAAAACTCGATGAGTTTGGTCAGTCCCAACCACGGTAAAATCAGGATATCCCCAATTCGGGTAGGCGTTCCATAGACCAACGAGCAGGCGGTAGGAAAAATGGGTCAACAGGGTAAGGACTTTGAGATTGAGTTAGAGTTAGAGCAGTTGCGTCAGGCGATGGTACCGCCAGCGGTAAAAGAATCGGCGCAAACTGACGCAGACGATCGCCTGGAAGCGTCACCGAATCCCGTTGCGTCGCCATCGTCCAAGAAACCCAAAGCATTAATCGCCGCGATCGCCTTGTTGGGATTGGCGGTGGTGGGAAGTGCGATCGCCGCACTCAAGGTCCAGCAGTGGGCGCTAACTACCTCAACCACGATTGGTACTGAGATAGAAATGGCGCAAAAAAGGGTAGATATTGACCTCCTGAGACAGCACCGCCAAACCCTCCAAACCGCCACGGCTATCCTAGAAAAAACTCCTAATTTACCAGGGTTAAATTATCAACAAGCCCAGGCTAATTTACCCCAATTGCGATCGCTCCAAACTACGGTACAACTCAACCTGACTGCAGCAGAACGCCTCAAACGAGCAGAAACCTTGGCAATGGAAGCGGCAGTGCTCGTCCAAAATCCTCCTCATCCGCTACAAGTTTGGGCAAAAGCACAGGAGAAATGGCAGCAAGCGATCGGGCAATTAAAGAGCATTTCACCGGATACCATCGTGAGTTCAACCGCAAAACAAAAGTTATCGAGCTATCAAACTAATCTTGCCAAGATTAACAACCGAATGGCGACTGCTCAAAAATCTGTAGACTTTAATAATCGAGGTGCTGCGGAAATTAGTAAACGAGACTATCGGCGAGCCCTTCAATATTTTAACCAGGCGATCGCCCTGAACGCCAGTCAACCGGAAGCCTACATCGGACAAGGAATCGCTTACTCAGAACTGGGAAATAATCTCCAAGCCATTCAACACTATGACAAAGCCATCCAACTCAATGCTAACTTTGCTGAAGCCTACTACAACCGAGGTTTATCTCATTATGAACTCGGCAATCAGGAAAAAGCACTAGCAGACTACAATCTCGCGATTCAGAACCAGCCCAATTATGCTCAAGCTTATCTGGAACGAGGGGGCGCTCACTATGCACTAAACAACCC
Organism: uncultured Oscillatoriaceae bacterium; assembly: GCA_965650385.1. Classification (GTDB taxonomy): domain Bacteria; phylum Cyanobacteriota; class Cyanobacteriia; order Cyanobacteriales; family Laspinemataceae; genus Laspinema. The sequence goes on along the minus strand of CBFGOM010000032.1, from coordinate 34,898 downwards.
TTCCGCAGCGATGGCAGACTTCCAGAAAGCTGCGCAACTATTTTCTCAGCAAGGAGATACCCAAAATCAGGAATTAGCCCAAAAAATCATCGCCTATTTGCAAGCGACAACAGCATCTAATCTTGATGAAAGCGATCAGGCAGACTATCAAGAATGCTGGGATGCTTCGGGAAATCCCTGCAATGAAATTCATTACTATATACCTCCGAGAAGATCCAATAATTCCGGTGTGGTGAACGTTCCCAACCCCCAACAGGACTCAAACTCGATTCGGACCCCCTCTCGCACTCGTGGAGGTAGCTTCCGCAGTCGGCGCAGGCGGTAATAGATATTGATATTTTATGTAGCGCGGCTTGTAGGAATTAAACAATTTTTAGGCAGGAGTGAGAGCATCTTGCTCCCTACTACTGATAGGCATTTTAGTAACCGTAGAGACCCCGCCGCACCCCCCCCAAAATATCGGGGAGGGCGATCGCTCCCCCAAACCTGAACCGTTTGAGGAGCCTTCAAATCCCTACCAATGGCTAATCCACTGTCTCATTCACCGGGAAGCGATTAATCATCTGAATCGCCCGATAAGCACTCACCTTTAACCCCTCAGAAATGTGGGGAACATAAGGAATTTGAGACAAGAAATCTAAAGTCCGGCGCAACATCCGCACAATGTCCCCCTCATCCAAACTCGTATTCGCACAAAGTTCGGTCCATTCCACTCCAAGCGCCCACTCTTCTACGATCGCAATTAATTGGCGTTCTAACCAAATCGGTAGGGTCACACGATGCCGGTGTTGCAGTTGAAACAGTTTCCGTCTTTCTCCTTGCAGTTGCGATAGTGCCCCTTCCACCTCTCGGGACAGATTATAATTTGTCCAGTTATCCGGACGGGAAACCTCTGTTACCAAAGCGGCACAAGCGCAAGCAAACTGATGGGGTTCTAGCCATTCTAAACAGCCGGACATCAGGGCCAATCCTAACCACAACTCGTTATCTCCCCGAATTGCTGCGGCACTTTCTCCCAAGGGAGTTACCTCAAAAGTGAGATTTTCGATCGCCTCGTCATCGCCATCGGTTTGGGTTTCCAACTGTCGTAAACATCCCACCTGTTGGAGAATGTTAATTAAATCCAGAAACTCTTCCCAATGTGCTGTGAGATGGCTATCTAACTTGTTTTTGACCTTGGAGAGGTCGCTTTCTAGCCTCTTATAGCGTTTGAAATGTTTAACCAGAGTACCCGGATGTCCATATTGATTCAGGGGATGGTCCTTGAGTTGAGCTTGCAGGGCGGCAATTCGCCCCTCCTGTTCTACCACTTCTGGGGCATAAAAGGTGGGAACTGAACTGGGAATCAACTGTGCGATCGCCGCTGTATCTTCATTTCCCTTGCGCGATTGTCCCGGTTTGAGCACCAATTCCCCCGGCGGTATCGGGGATTCAAATTGATTCCACTTCGGTAGCGGTTCATGCAATTCCACTACATCCAGTCCGGTCCCAACATACCAGCGATTGCTTTGACTCAAGCAGACCAAAATGGGCGATTTCCCCGGTCCCGGTGCTTTGGCTACTAAAACTGCTAAAATTGGCTCTTTGGTGACAATATGACGGCCTTTGAGACTGAGCAATTGTCCCGGTTCAGCGGTAGAAAGGGCTTGTGCGGCGATCGTCCGGGTGGATTCTAGGGCTTGCTCTTCTAGGGTTTTGAGCAGTTGCTGTTCCACTTTCATGCGATCGCGCAATTTTTGATATCCCTTGCACAGGTCCTCATCCACCCCTTGTAATTGCTTTTTGAGACTTGCTAATTCTTGGGTTTGTTTGGAAATATCTTGGAGTGTCGGTTGCAGGTGCAGGGTTGCTAAATACTGCCCAAAACTCGATTCCACCAGTTCTTTGGTTTCTTCTAAAGTGTGAGTTTGCAGTAGGTTTAAAACCATCCCATAAGTGGGAGTAAACTGACTCACCAAAGGGTCTGGTCCTACGGTGGCTAAATAGGCCGCTTCTTTCGCACCTTCAAACCGGGTCTGAACGGTGACCACATACCCCCGTTCATCCATCCCGCGACGACCGGCTCTACCGGACATTTGGAGGAATTCTGAGGCTTTTAAGAGCCGATGTCCATCATCGGTCCGCTTGGATAAACTAGAAATCACTGTGGTTCGCGCTGGCATATTAATTCCTGCTGCCAGGGTTTCTGTGGCAAAGACGACTTTAATTAAACCCGCCTGAAAGAGTTCTTCGACTAATCCTTTCCAGGCGGGCAAAATTCCGGCATGATGGGCAGCAATTCCCCGGAGGAGGGGTTGAAGTTGCCCGGTGCGTTCTGCTTCTGGGTTTTTGGCTAAAAATTCATAAACTCGTTTGTGCAGTTGTTCCGCTTCTTTCGGCGTGACTAGACTCAGGTCAGAAACTTGCGCCACTGCATCATCACACCGCCGCCGACTGAAGATAAAGTAAATCGCCGGCAGCATATCCTGCTCATGCAAATGGGTTAATAACTCGATTAACCCCGGTTCGTCTCGATTCGACCCTCTGCCTTTGCCTGGGGTTTTAATCAGGCGTTGGTTAATTTTGGTATGATCTTTACTCAGCAGGGGAAAGAGTCCCTTTGAGCTGCAAAAGTAAAATTCTAGGGGGACGGGCCGATAATCAGAGTAAATTAACTGAGTGGGTCCATGTACCTGGGAGATCCACTCGGTCAATTGTCCGGCATTGGCAACGGTGGCAGAGAGGGCGACTAGCTGAATTTCGGGAGGACAGTAGATAATCGATTCTTCCCAGACGGTGCCCCGTTGGCGATCGTTCATGTAGTGGCATTCGTCCAGAACCACTGCCTCGACCCCATGCAAGGAGGTTCCCACGGCGCCTATGGAGGTCCCGTAGAGCATATTTCTAAAAATTTCAGTGGTCATCACCAAGACTGCTGCATCCCGGTTGATCGAGATATCCCCGGTGAGCAATCCCACATTTTCCTCCCCAAACTGTTGCCGAAAGTCGCGCAGTTTTTGGTTAGAGAGGGCTTTGAGGGGGGTGGTGTAAAAGACTCGTCCACCGCGTTTTAAGGCGCGGTGGATGGTGTATTCTCCAATTAAGGTTTTCCCGGACCCCGTGGGCGCACAAACCACCACGGACCGGCCTGCTTCTAAGGCGGCGATCGCCTCATGCTGAAATCGATCTAACGCAAAGGGAAACAGGTTGTTTGAGTCAAATTTTTTCAAGATAGGGGTACTGTTCACGCCCAAAAATTCCTAGTGATTTTGTTTACTGTTTTTTCCAATCGGTTTGCCCGGGTCGCTCGTCTGCTCTAGCAGTTGCTTTCGTTAGCAGTCGGTTACGTTTTTTTAGCGTTCTCCTCCGCTGCCCTGAGAATTTCCTCGCTTCCCAATTTCTTGCCCGATTTTGGCGCGGGGTTTACCCGTTGGCTGGTTCTGTCCCCGGCTTGTTTATTAAAATCCCATTATTCTTTGGTGATTATTATAGCAATCTTCTGGGTCATCCTTCGAGTTGAGTTTATACCTGTTCTGTTTGCAAAAAATCGACGGGTCATTTCGCCAATTCTTGGCCTTTAATTGTTTAATTCTTTAATTATGACCTTTTCGGTTTTCCTTGTACAGGTTTCTCCTGGGGTTCCCTCTCTCCAGTCGGTTGAACCTATTAGCTATTAACAATTGTCAACCTTCAAGGCGAGATAGACGAGATGAGGTTATAGGCGGCGCATAAGTTCGCTTAACAGGGAACCGGGGACTCGGGATAATGCCTGAGTTTGGCCCTCAATGCCAAATTCCCCATAAATGGTGCGAACAATTTGGACAATATAGGCCCAAGCATTTTGATGGCGTTCCGGTTGCTCTTGAGTCGCAGTCGCCCCTTGGATATAATGATCCAGGGCAGCATGGAGATGTTGAGCGCGGCAGGTGGCATCGGGAATAGCGTTGGTTTGGGTCACGAGTTGATAATGCGCTAATCCCAAGTTGGTATGAGCAGCAATCAAATCAAAGGCTAATATTTTTTGGGGAGAAGTCTCACCTCCGGCCTGATGGCAGAGTGTCTCTCCCAGGGTAATAGCTGCATCGTAGGCAGCGATCGCCTCTTGTAAAAATTCCGCCCGCAGTTCCGGTTCCGATTGCGAGTGATTGGCTAAGTGCCAATAGGCGGTTCCTAAATTATTTTGAGTGGCTGCATGAGCCGCTGGAAGTGTCTGTTTTGTCCGATACATTAGAGCAATCTGATAGGCAGCGATCGCCAGCATCAGATAATCTTTGGGTTTTTCATATTGGGCTAAATTCCAATAGGCTGTTCCCAAATTATTTTGAATCATCCCATATTCTAGGGGTTGTTCCGATCGCGAGTGATGACGCAACGCTTCACTATAAGCCGATACCGCTTGTTTTAAATTCTCCGCCGCATCCCGATGTTGGGCCAAATTCCAATAGGCGGTCCCCAAATTATTTTGAGTGGCAGCATAAGGCCGCAGATCCTCACCCGATTCACGCTGGCGATAGTCTAAGGCTTGTTGGTAGGCTTGGATGGAACGCTCTAAATTCTCCTGGCGATCGCGATAGCGGGCCAATTCGCTATAGACTGCTCCTAAATTATTCTGAATCCTTGCCCAGATAGCGGGTTGCGCTTCCGCATCTAAATGTTGCAAGCCCTGATGATACAGTTCAATGGCCTGGAATAAGTGGGGGAGTTTCTCCTGTGGTTGTGATTGATAACGCGATCGCATCCAGTGACAATTGCCCAAATCATTCGCCAAATCTCCCCACTCCGGCGCATCCTTTTCCATCAACGCGATCGCCTGTTCATAAGCCAGAATTGCCAGAGTCAGATATTGTGGCAACAACTCCGGGGTGAGTATCCCCCCATTTTGACTCCCGCTACTCCCCTTGGATAACCCATCCCGATAGAACGAACCCAATTTTAGATAAGCATGGGCTAGTTCCCCCCGCGAGGTCCCGCTACGATGCAGTTGTTCCACCTGTTCCAAGAGTTGCAGGGGGAGGGTATTGGCCGCAGAAGGCGCAGCTTCTGTCTTGACATTGGCGCTTATTGGGGGATTAACTGTAGCCCAGACTAGTTCAACCAGCTTTGTTGGAGGTTTGGGGGGGGATGGGGGAGATAGGGGCGATGGGGAAGATAGGGAAGGTGGGGGGGATGGGGGAGATAGGGGGGTTTTGAGGGGGAGGTAGTCGCCTTCGGTCTCTCGGCGGGATTGTTCTAAGGGTAGTAATTGTCGCGGTGGGGGATTTTGGAGGGGTAACCGGGGAATGACTGTGGATGCTTCAATGGTGGTTTCACTGTACTCAGGAAACTGAGCGACGGGGGTAGGTTCGCCCTCAAACTCAAATAGTCCTGTGCGACAGTGCCAAAATTGGGGGGCAGATTGTGCAATAGTGCGACTCCAGGGACGGGAGACCCATAGCAAAAGACTACAAGAAAACAGGCGATCGCCTGGATCACTCAAGCGGCCCTCACTCGCCTCTAAGTCCGCCAAAAAGGACCATTGCACCGCTGGAGTCGCCTTGGTTAATTTTTCTAACCCCAGGACCTGAAATACTGGCAAAGGAGATCGCGGATCAGGCAAAGGATGACGCGTGATCCATCCCTCAATTTGGGCGATCGGATTGGGGTCCTGAAGATTTAACTCCAAACTGACCAATCGGGGATATTGGGATGTACCCGTTTTCCCAACACCATTCTCCTGGGTTTCCCCGCTTTCACCATCCGCCTTCAAATCCGCAGCTAACCCTTTTGCCAAGCGGTTGCGCAAAGGCAAGTCATCACAGATCGCTACAAAGATTTGACGCCGTAAATTCAGACTCAGCGCCAATTTAAGCTGCTTGTAGGTTTGCCGATTAACGTCCAAAACTGTTAGGGGAAGAATATCCGTTACGATCATCGTATCAGGATCACGAGTGGAGAGAATAAGGGTGCAAATTCTGCCGAGGGTACACTTAGCACTTAACTCCATCGGCAAAGTTGGCGTGAACAGATACTCTTTCCAAGAGTTCCTCAAAGGTTCAGGAGGGATAACACCTCGGCGATCGTCCGGAAAAATTCCACAAAGAAACGACTGAAGTCGTGACTACAAACATCAAAAAACGACTTCAGTCGCTTCCCCTTGTTCGGACTAACGACTTCAGTCGTCTCCCCCAGTTCATAAAAGAGGTTTAAAAAGGCGCTTCTAATTAGCTGACGCTAGAAATCGAGGCAGCTAAGACCAATAAACCGCTGACTAATAAAAGGCCCAAAACCGCCTGGACCGCGTAGTTACGTTTTTCCGTGGTCGTCGGAGGGGTGGCGGTGTACATTTTCGGCTCTTTTGCAAAATTATTGAGCAATCCGCCTTCATCTTCACTATAGGGCATTTGTCAAAACCTCAGTCTTTTTACCTACCTATTTTTACTTTATCAGATGGCGGTAAAGATTGATCCCGGGATGATCATCAATTTTAGGAAAGACCACTCCCCCGTATGGTCCCCTCCTCTCCCTCCTGTTCTCCTCCCCCAGACCTGGGGGAACACTGCCCTATGCTTAACGTTATAAATAGAGAGAGTGTATGTAGGTGTTGCTATTCCTCAAGCCAATTTTAAAACCCCCTCGCTCTTTAACCGTTGGCTGAGTGTCTTGTCGAGGATTAGCAATTAGCGCACCGTTCCTACTAGGAGTATAGAAGACTCTCTCACCCCCTTGACAAAATGGCCTTAATATGTATAAAAACCCTTTGACTTGCGTCAGATAATCAGGCTCAGTTATCTAAAAGCAAGCCAGAGGTAGCCTAATTTAATGTTCAAAAATCCCGAAAAAAGTGGAGACCCTTAGCTCAGAAGCGCGAAGCTCAATGTAAAAGAAAAATCGGCAACCTCTAATATCGTTTAAAATAGTTGGCTCAGTGGGAGAGGCTCTAATTGTCATAAACATAGGCTAAGAGTCAGGGAAAGTCGTATTTGAAACGCTAAGAGAAAAAGATACTTTCCTATGGCGAGTATAAGGAATCTAACCTCCACCCTACGGTTTTAAATCAGCCCCTGATTGTAGATCTTCCCGAAATAATGGCTGAGGGTTGAAGCCAAATCCCTGTGAGGAAGGCTTCAACGCAACTTTACACCGGCTCTCCTCTTTATAAAGCCTTGGTAAAGTTAGGTCAGTGAGTATAGACAAGTCTTGAAGCTGTTGTTAATCTGAAAAGCATAAGGGGAACAGGCTATAACAAACAGATTTCCCAGCCATCTCACGCCAGCTCAGCTACGTTAAGGACCACTAGGAGGGTTTACATCAGATGAAACTTAATTTTTCCAGCTTATTGGGTTCTGCTTTAGTCACTACAGGGTTCGTTTCCATGATGGCTGCTTCTGCGGTAGCTGCACCCACAGCAGGAACTTGTAGTATTACGGATGTGTTATTAGGTAATACTCCGGCTACTGCTTGTGAAGGAGCCTTTGAAGGCAATGATACAGGAGCACAGAGTACATTACTCGGCGACTTAAATGGGGGTATGTTCTCCAGTTTTGTAGACGCGGGTACAACCTGGACTTTAGGTGCAAAGTCTGATGATGCCGGTAGTTGGTTAGTCGCAGAAAACGGCACAACAGAGAGCAACGAGCCGTATAACGGTGAGTGGAGTTTGCTCAATGCGATTAGCAGCGGCACATTTGTCCTGAGCTTGAAATCGAATACCTATTATAGTGCCTATCTCTTCCAAGGCATTGATTTTGCAACTACTGGTTTGGAAGGATTATTCAACACCATCGGTGTAGCTGTTAACAAAGGTCGTGGTCAAGATTTATCTCACGCCTCTATCTTTGTGGCGAGCGGTGGCCCAATTGTAGACCCCACTCCAGTTCCAGAACCGGCGACTCTGCTGGGTTTGGCTGTGGTCGGTGGTGGTATTTCCCTCTCTCGTCGTCGCAAATCCGCTTCTTGCTAGGAATTCATGAGCTAGGGTGATTACTTTCTAGCTTACAACTTATTCGCTATGGACTAGGGCCCCTAGCGATTTACTCTTTTAGGGCAATCCTCTGTTGAGGCAGTTTTTTCCGCTTCCGTAACTCCTACGGCGGAAAGACAACCGGGTTTCTTTAGTTAGGGCAAAAAACCCGGGTGTATTTCTTAAGTATTTCTTGGGTTAGAGGAGAGAGAGGAAAGATGCTATCAAGGGGCGATCGTGCCGGTGAGAGGGGAGCTCGCACTAGCGGCAGATTTAATGGGAATACGACCGGCGAGATAGGCTAGACGTCCAGCTTCTACCCCTTGGGCCATTGCTCTTGCCATTGCTGCGGGATTTTGAGCGAGGGCGATCGCACTATTAATTAAGACCAAATCCGCCCCCATCTCCATCGCCAGGGCGGCCTCGGAAGGCACTCCAATTCCGGCATCCACGACCACCGGCACTTGAGCATTTTCAATAATAATCGCAATATTCGCAGCGGTACTAATTCCCTGTCCTGACCCAATGGGTGACCCCAAGGGCATGACTGTAGCACAACCGACCTCTTCTAACCGTTTGGCTAACATGGGGTCCGCGTTAATATAAGGCAACACAGCAAACCCTTCTTTGACTAATTGTTCCGCTGCTTGCAAGGTCCCGATCGGGTCCGGTAACAGATATTTCGGGTCGGGAATCACTTCTAATTTGACAAAATTATTCTCCTCTTGGCCGAGGAGTTTTGCCATTTCTCGACCCAATCTCGCTACCCGAATCGCTTCCTCAGCCGTTTGACATCCCGCAGTATTGGGCAACATCCAAATTTTACTCCAATCGATCGCCTCGGCTAATCCTTCATGTCCCGGTGCATTGGTTTGGACCCGACGCACCGCCACCGTCACGATTTCACAACCACTGGCGATAATACTGTGCTGCATTTCCTCCATTGACCGATATCTGCCGGTTCCCGTCATCAACCGCGACTGGAACGATCGCCCCGCAATCGTCACCGGTTGATCTAACTGTGCTAACAAAGAGTCGGGAGAGGGAACGGAGGGTTTGGCTGTGGCGTAGGTGAGAGAATGAGTCATGGTAGATGGGTTAGGGTGAGCAGATGACGTCAAAAATCGCTGACAACTAAAGTGCGAGAGTAGGGGATCAGTATTCTCCCGGAGAATCCAATCGGCAATCAGGGAAGCGGTAATCGGTGCCAGTAAAATCCCGTTGCGATAGTGACCTGTGGCTAAGGTTAAATTGGCGATCGCACTTGGACCCAGAACCGGCCATTCATCCGGGGTCGCCGGTCGATATCCCCACCAACATTCCGTGATGGGATAATCCGCCAGGACCGGATAAAGACGCATTGCCCGTTCTAACAAAATTTTGATTCCCGCTGGGGTGTTACCTGGGGTAAAGCCCACATCCTCACTGGTGGCCCCGATAATAATTCGGCCATCCCGTCGCGGAACGATGTAGGTTTCCGGTCCAAACAAGACCCTCGTTAGAACCGGCTGGACCATAGCGTTAACCGGGGCCTGGACTGAGACCATTTGCCCTTTTTTCGGATGAACCGGAATCGGCAGGAGTTGATGACTCCAAGCCCCAGTTGCCAGGACATAATGGGCGGCGTGTAATTCGCCCTGGTTGGTCCGTAGGGCGACGGCTTGCTGTTGTCGCTGGATAATCCCTTCTAGGATGACACCTTCGCGAATCTCCACTCCCAATTCTTGGGCTGCCTTTAATAAGGCGTTGGCAAGGGCGCGATTATCGACTTGTCCATCTTCGGGATACCACCAGCCCCCAACCACTGCCTCCCCTAAACCCGGTTGGTACAGATTCAGATGAGCTTTGTCAACCCAGGTTGCTGGAAATTCTGAATTTCTAGGGGAGGGAGTCCCCGGTGGGGTGGGTTCATAAACTGGGGCGAAGATCCCCCCGGGCCAATAGCCAGTAGAAAGGCCGCTGAGGTCTTCTATTTTGCTAATCCAGTCGGGATAGAGCGATCGCGATCGCACGCACAAATCCAGCATCGGTCCTGGGGGGATGGCCTCCGCTTGGGGGGCCAGCATTCCCGCTGCCGCATAGGTTGCCCCCTCCTGTAGCGATCGTGTACAAACCGTCACCGATGCCCCGCGTAGTTTCAGGTCAACAGCAATGGACAACCCGATAATGCCACCGCCAATAATAATGATGTCGTTTGATGTTTTCATTAAAAAATTAGGGTAATTTTTTTTATAAAAATAGGATTTTTGTCAAGTTCCAATCCCGAAGATTAGTTTAAAATTTTCCCCGGGACTTCATTGAGTGGTCTTTAATGCATCAGAAGACAGGGCAGTATAATTGAAAAGAATGCGTTCTCCCTCAAAGAAAAAACGTCTCTTAAATTATTAATTCTTAATACTCAATGCTCCAACGCCTTAACCTTCTGCTGTCCACACCGGATTTTCCCCTTGTCCCCAGAATCCGTCATATTTTGTCAACTTTACATCACCTAAAACTTGAGTTTGACAAGCTAATCGGAGATTTTTTGCGGGAGAATGAGGAGGGAGCGATCGGCGAGTTCGGTCCCTCCAGTTGGGGGCCGAGACTTCCCCTTCAATCTCCACCGCACAAGTTCCACAACTGCCCAAGCCATGACAATTAATCAATTTGGCCTTGCCATTGTACAGGTCAATCCCGTTATCTAACAAAACCTGCCGGAGATTAGCACCGCGATCGCACTGTAAGGTTTTTCCCGCAACTTCTACTTTTGGCATCTCAACTCACTCAAAGCATTTCACTCTCTATTTTTACACTTTTTGGAGAGATGGGGAGGATGGGGAAGATTGGGGAGATGGGGAGGATGGGGAGGATTGGGAGGAAACGACTGAAGTCGGAACGTTGAACATCTACCGTCTCTCCCCTATCTCCCCCACCCTCCCCTGTCTAAATCACATGACTCATGACTAAAACTATGAATGCAGATAGCACCAACCAGATTTGGATCTACGACACTACGTTAAGAGATGGCTCCCAGCGCGAGGGGATGTCTCTGTCTATTGAGGATAAATTGCGAATTGCTCACCGCCTCGATCGCCTGGGGGTCCCTTTTATCGAAGGGGGATGGCCTGGGGCCAATCCCAAGGATGTGCAGTTTTTCTGGAGACTCCAAGAAGAACCCTTGCAAAACGCTGAAGCTGTCGCCTTTTGTTCCACCCGTCGTCCGGGAAAAACTGCGGCAGAGGACCCCATGTTACAGCCGATTCTTTCCGCAGGGACTCGCTGGGTGACAATTTTTGGCAAATCCTGGGATCTTCATGTGATTGAAGGACTCAACACGACCTTAGAAGAAAACCTGGAGATGATCCGCGATACTATCGAGTTTTTGCGGAGTCAGGGACGACAGGTGATTTATGATGCCGAACACTGGTTTGATGGCTACAAACAGAATCCCACTTATGCGCTGAAAACCCTAGAAACAGCGATCGCCGCTGGTGCGGAATGGATTGTGTTTTGCGACACCAATGGTGGCACGCTCCCCCATGAAATCAGCCAAATTACCAGAACGGTGATTCAAACCCTCGGCCAAAATAATGATATCCCCATCAAGTTTGGCATTCATACGCACAATGACGCAGAAACTGCCGTTGCCAACGCCTTATCTGCGGTGTTAGAAGGGGTGCGGATGGTTCAAGGCACGATTAATGGCTATGGGGAACGGTGTGGCAATGCCAATCTTTGCTCTTTAATTCCGAATCTCCAGCTTAAACTAGGCTATGATTGCATCGACCCCAGTTATTTAGTTAAACTCACTGAAACCAGTCGCTATATCAGTGAAGTTGCTAATCTTGCCCCGGATGATCATGCTCCGTTTGTCGGACTTTCAGCCTTTGCTCATAAAGGGGGAATTCACGTTTCTGCGGTTCAGCGCAATCCCTTGACTTATGAACATTTGCAACCGGAATTAATCGGCAATAAGCGTCGAATTGTGGTTTCTGACCAAGCGGGAATGAGTAATATTTTGGCAAAGGCGGCAACGTTTGGAATTGACCTTAACAAAAAAGATCCAAAATGTCGGCAAATTTTGGAGAAGTTGAAAGAGTTGGAAAATCAAGGGTATCAATTTGAGGCAGCGGAAGCAAGTTTTGAATTGTTGATGCATGAGGCAGTCGGCGATCGCCAGACATTTTTTGAAATTAAAGGCTTTCATGTCCATTGCGAACAACTCGAAGGGATGACGAATGTTCTGGCAACGGTCAAAGTCGGAGTGAATGGGAAAAATATTTTAGAAGCGGCTGAAGGTAATGGGCCCGTTTCGGCTTTAGATGCAGCCTTGCGGAAAGCCTTAGTTAATTTTTACCCGGCTTTAGGTGACTTCCAACTTACAGATTATAAGGTCAGAATTCTCGATGGTGGGGCGGGAACTTCGGCTAAAACGCGGGTGTTAGTGGAATCGAGCAATGGTCATCAACGCTGGACGACGGTTGGAGTTTCTACTAATATTATTGAAGCTTCCTATCAAGCGGTGGTGGAAGGATTGGAATATGGGTTGATTCTGCAAAACCAAGTCAAAGAAGTGGTAACGATTTCTTAAAAGAAGATTCAACTGATATGATTGAGAGGAGTGCTGGCATCTTGTCTTAACTCCTTTTTTTATGAATTTTTTTGAGGGAATCGCAAAGGAGGCGATCGCACTATTAGACGTAGGAAGTTTAGAATCTATCTCTGGATAGAGAATAAATTAAGGGGAAGAATTATGGGGTCAGTCACTTATCAAACTGTCACAAACGGTCCGCTAGCTGTCTAAGACTCGAATAATAATAAAGTGATTCTTGATCGTCTAGGATTGTAGCCCTCATGCAGCGCTTAGAAAATTCCACTGCCTCTGAAATCAGTTTTTCTCAAGTTCCTGAAGATCCTCGCATCGAGCTCGCTGTTGCGGAAAGTTTGGGAGAATGCCAGGAAAATTTATTACGAGTTTTAGTGGTTGCTTCTGGGGGTTGCACGGCATTGAGTTTGTTAGCTTCCCCGATGGTCGGACAAATTGAAGCAGTGGATAGCAATCCGGCGCAATTGCATTTAGTCGAGTTGCGCCGTCAGGCATTGCTACATTTACCTTTATTTGACCAGATGGCGCTAATTGGGGCCGATCGCACGACGAACAGTCGCGAACGACTGGACCTCTACAAAGAATTGCGGCCCTATCTTCCGGAAGCCACGTTATCGTTCTGGGATGCGCGACTCGAACAGATTGCCCAGGGAATCAATCAGGTGGGCCGATTTGAGACCCTGACGACCCAGTTATCGGCTCAATTTTCGGCGTTGGGATTGGATCCGCTTCACGATCCAGTCCAGAATGTTGCTGATCCTCGCTGGCAAGATTGGGTTGAGTCTATTTTCACTCCCGAGGAACTGGTGAACCTTTTTGGGGAAATACCTGTGCAAGGATGGGAGGGACTGTCCTTTGGAGCGCATTTTGCTCAGAGGTTGGCAGCAGTGCTTAACAAGATGCCTCCCCAGGAAAATTATTTTATGACCCAACTATTTTCTAACTCCTACGCGACGGGTTTAAAAGGGGTCCCGGTTTATTTACAAGGTTCTGCCCAAGGAACGATTTTAGCCCTGGGAACCCAGCGTCTCAAACTGCATAGCGGTCAGTTTTTAGAAAAAGTTGTGGAACTGGGTCAAGCGGGGGGATTCGACCTGATTTCTATGTCAAATTTTGGGGAAGGGATGACACCCGAGGAGTTAGAAGGGGCGATCGCCAAGATCGCGCAATACTTAAATCCCGGTGGCGCTTTAATCGGACGCCGACTCCAGGGCAATTATGATTTAGGGGCGCTGATGGCCCAATCCTTGCACGTCGATCGGGAATGGAGCGCTAGTTTACTTGAGATGGAACGCTCTTATCTGTACAAAGAGGTCGTGTTGGGGTTTGCCTAATCCGGTGGCGATCGCGGCTGGGTGATGGGGACCCCAAATTGTCTGCCTCGGGGCATCCTGAACCTCAACTTAACCTTGAATGAATCCTGACTTAACCCACTTTGGACGGCGGTGAAGTCTAAGGTCCCTGCCCTTAAACTCTGTTTAGTGAGGGGAATCCTCCACAACTCGATTGTTTTCTCACTGAAGCGAGATAAAATTGGCAGTGAACAAAAACTCACTTATTTGCATCTAAGACAAAGGCAACAGTCGTCGTTACATAAGGGTGAGAGAACTGCCGTGATTCCTCAAGACTTTTTAAAGGTGGTAACCGTCGAACGGGGCGTGTCGGACTCAGAAATTCAGGTCTTATCCTATGCGCTGCATGGTGAATCCATCGCCGCGATCGCCCTTAACCTGGGCATTCGACCCGAAGCAGTCCGCAAACGACTCGGTGAAGTGTACAAAAAATTTAAAATCGGGGGCGCTGGACCCGGTAAAATGGCAAAGTTACAACAGATCCTAGTCAGCGAGTATCAGGACCATCAGAGTGGGATAACGGTCAACAATAACAGAATCCTGAATGGGTCCGCCTCTTGTGTTAAATCCATCTATGATTGGGGCGAGGCACCCGATAGTTCGATTTTTTATGGGCGAGAACTCGAACTGGCTACCCTGGAACGGTGGATTTTAGAGGAAGAATGCCGGGTTGTGTCCATTTTGGGAATGGCAGGGATGGGCAAAACTGCACTCTCGGTCAAACTGGGTCACCAACTCCAAGATCAATTTGATACAGTGTTATGGCGACATTTGCGCCAAGGTCCACTGCTGAGTGATTTACTGGATAATCTACTCAAGTTGATCTACCCTCATCAGGGTGCTTATTCGGTTCCGGAACTCCATGACAAAATTTCCCTACTCCTGGAATATCTTCGCCGTCATCGCTGTTTATTAATCCTGGATGGTGTGGAAACCCTTTTACAAGGGGGTGAACTATCGGGACAGTATCGGGAGGGGTATGAAGAGTATGGAGACTTTTTTAAACGCCTTTCGTGCCAACCCCACAAAAGCTGTGTGCTGATGACCAGTTTGGAAAATCCCAAGGAAATCAGCTTACAAGAAGGGGATTATCTACCCGTTCGCTCCCTACAATTGACGGGGTTAAATTTAGAGGCATCGAGTCAAATTTTAAAAGATAAAGGATTGAGTGAAGAGCCAACCTGGACTCATCTAATTGACCAATATCGAGGCAATCCTTTAGAACTCAAAATTGCAGCTCGGACGATTCAAGAATTATTTGGGGGCCAAGTTGGAGAATTTCTAAAACATGGCACGTTAGTGTTTGGGGAAATTGGGGAGTTGCTGGCCCAACAGTGCGATCGCCTGTCTGCTTTAGAAAAAGAAATTCTTTATTGGCTGGCGATCGAACGTCAACCCCTATCCTTGGAACGTCTGCGCCAGACGATGGTCTTGCCGGTCCCGTTACAGGAATTATTAGAGGCGGTGGCTTCCCTCGGACGGCGATCGCTGCTGGAAAAAATAGCCGATCCAGACCGTTCGGTGTTCTGCCTCCAGCCGGTTTTGTTGGAATATGTAACCACCGCTCTGATGAGTCAAATTTTTGATGAATTACACGAGGTTTTTAACACCAAAAAGCCGGAAAAATTTCAGCTTTTCCGCAGCCATGCTCTGGTGCAACTGGAGGCAGAACCCCAGGTTCAACAAGCACAACACTATCATATTATCACGCCCCTTGGCGATCGCCTCCGACGCACGATTAGAAGTGAAAGTCGGATCGTGGATTATTTAACCCAAATTGACACCCTTTTGCAAGGAGAACCGACCTTAGAAGTTGGTTATAGTAGCAAAAATGTCAAGAGTCTCCTGAAATCCCTCCAACCGGAGAAAGACTAAGCGATCGCGCTTGGGTTCTCAAGAGACCAACCCCAACCCCAAAACCCCAGGAAGGCGGCACTAGACAACCCTTGTTCCCCATCATTTTTGTTGGATGCATCTACTACTTCCCGTCCAGTCCCATCCCCCATCTCCCGTCTCTCCCCCAACTTCCCCAACTTCCCCCTCTCCCCAACGTGCAACAATTTGGAAAATTTGTGATAAACTACTTGAGTAGAGAAAAAACTCTCCACTAAACATCCCACCAATTCCGTACCCATAGCAAGCGCTGAAGCAAGTTCAACGATCAAGGAGTTCGACTTCGACCCTGCGCGATCGCCCCGGGGATTAATTGGTTATCCATTAGGAAGCCAATGTCACTGTTCCGTGTTGTAAATAGCGCCAACAAGCTTAATTCTTCCCGAAATTGGGAGACTTTCTGATTCTGAAGAAAGCACCTCCTCCCTAACTCTGATCCATGCGATCGCCATTCCGGGCCAGCGTAATCCATCAGGTTAGGTGTTTGCTGATAGCCCGGATCGCAAGAATCGGGAATCAGGTGAAAGGCCCTCGGGAGTCCCAAATCGGGCGATTCGTAAAAAAAAATAAAAATAGACTTGCCAAAAGCAGCGTGCTACGATAAAAGATATAAAGTAGCTTTCCAACCGATTACCGAATCTAGGATTTTTCCGAACCGGCACTCAACTGACTGAAGTTGGGAATTGCCGCTCAATCCAGATAGTGAAGATAGCGTGGATCGACATTTTTGAGAGTCGAGAACGATGATCATTCCTCCCCTTGACCTAGAATATCGGCTAGAGCAAAAAGAAAGGAATTTCCAATGTTTCAAAACGTTTCTTTAGCTTCAGGTGGTTTACACAAACCGTGCAAATCTCCGGATTATATACCCTGTTCGGCTGGAAGTGTGTCAAGGCCGATGCCAAACCGACTCGACGGTCTAACGAACTTGACTAGCTGAAACTGATGGTAGAAAATACAGGCACTTATTTAAAAAGGTCTGGAAGCGGAAACCCCCTACTTCGCGCTGGAACGGCATATCGTAATCCAGCAAAAATCCACCGTCAACTCTACGAGGATGGCGAATAAAACCGGGCGAAGTATGGTAAAAAGATTGGAAAGCAATTGGTATGTTGTTAGAAGTTTTTGGAAAATTAAAGAGGTATTATGACCCAGCAGGTTTGTCACTCGATGGATAAATTACAACGTCAGGTGCGATCGTTAGTAGAATCAAAAATCCTCAAGCCCACAGATAGCCTCTGGAAAATCGCCTTTCTCTATGGAGATGAATGGGCGTACTGGAAAAAAGAATTACTTGAATTTGGCTTTTCAATGAAAGATCCGGTGGTTCACCTCCTAGCGGTAGAAACCTGGGAAGAAGACGAGTAGAAGCTCAGGAATCAGGATAACCGGGAAAAAAACAGAGGAGCGATCGCCTGAGCCGTTATCGTTTAGTCCAGCTAGATCTTCTACAGGTTTTCGCTCATCTGTCCTCCCGAAGTTCCCTATTTATAAGCACTGGGATAAAGCCCGAGCGAGTTCCGCAGCGGTTTGATAGCGATCGCTCGGTTTAGATTCGGTAGCCTTTTCAATCGTCTTTCGGACTTGCGGCGTAATGCGCGGATCACCTTTGAGGTTAAACCCATAGCCGGAACCGCGAAGCTCAAAAAACTTCTGAGGACTCTCCCCAGTCAGTAAAAAAATCAAAGTTGCACCGATCGCATACAAATCCGACTGAGTTAATGGCTCACCTCGATTCTGTTCCGGTGCCGTATAATCCGGTGCGCCAATACAAGTACCCAACGGCGTGCCAATTTCTTTAACCGCCCCAAAATCCAGTACGATAATTCGATTATCCACCGTCCGTACCATCAAATTCGCCGGTTTGATATCCCGGTGAACAATGGGCGGACTTTGGGCATGAATATACTCCAATACCTCACAAGTTTGAATCATCCAATCGATCGCCTGGGATAACACAACGGGACCGCGCTGATAAACTCGCTGTTCTAAATCCTGACCGTGGATCATCGCCATTGCCAGATATTTTTTGCCCTCATCCACAAAAAAATCATAAAACTGCGGCACTCCGGGATGATTCAACCCCTTGAGGATCCGCGCTTCCCGCTCAAATAATTCCCGCGCTTTAGGAATGCGGGTCATATCCGCATTCATTTCCTTTAACACCAACATTTTGGGACGGGGATTATTTTCCTCGGGAGGAACGAATGCGAGATAAGTTGTCCCCATTCCCCCTTGACCCAAGGTTTTCAAAATTTGATACTCTCGAATCTGACGTTCCACATGAATCGGCGCGCCGCAGTGAATGCAGAACAGGGTATTGGGGGGATTGTTGGCATGAGTGCAAACCGGAGAAACTGGGGAAGCCGGGGAAGCCGGGGAAGTTGGGGAAACCGAGGGTTCCAGGATAAACTTTAACAGGGGACCGCCTCGGGCTAACTGAATGAGCGCGCCATTACTGAGGCGCGATCGCTGGACTGGGTGACCATTGACAAATGTGCCATTGGTCCCGTAATTGATCAACTCCCAGACTTTGCCGTGAGTGCTATCCTGAGTTAGATGTAACTCCAAATGCAGGCGAGACACGACCGGATCATCAAGCACTAGATCAGTCTGTTCCGGCGATCGGCCAATGCGAATCACATCAGCATTATCAAACCGCCACTGTTTAATCGGAGAATTCGTGTCATCTACCAAAATCAGAGTAACCACTTCGGCAACTCCTCGAAACATCATTGAAACTCAAACTTGTAACGGTGGGGAACACCGACAGAGGTGTACCGAAAGCCAAAACCGCAGCTTTCGGTACGCGGGGATTTACCGTTCCTGTACCAAAGCACGAACAGCGATCGCCGTAATATTATCGTGACCGTTATATTGATTTCCTAACTCAATTAACGCCTTAACCCCAGGCTCTAAGGGCCTTTCGGCATTCAGGAGGGGTTCGAGATGAGTCAAATAGTGAGTTTCTAACAAATCATTATCCGTTAGACCATCGGAAGCCAAAATCAATAAAGTATCTTCCTCTATCTTAAAAAACTGCACATCGGGGCTGACAAAATCCTCATTGCGAGGTCCCAGCGCCTGGGTGAGTTGGTAGGCATCAGGACGCAAGTAGGCCGTTTCTGGATCGACGCCGCGCTGAATTTCCCGTTGCCCCACTTCATGATCCACGGTGACTTGCTGCAATCCCCGAGACGGAGTAAAGCGATAGAGACGACTATCTCCCACATGAGCAACGGCGACATTCTGATCTTGAACCAACACCATTACCAAGGTTGTCCCCATTCGTCCACTACCCCCGCGCTGTTCCGCTTGGTTCAGGTCATAAATGGCCTGATTTGCAAACAGCACTCCGGTGGAAATCACCTCTTTATCCGGCAAGCTATCCTGCCAATGGCGATGGAAATATTCCCGCAGCTTTTCCACGGCTAAGGCACTGGCGATTTCCCCGCCTTCATGTCCTCCCATGCCATCACAAAGAATATAAAGCCCCTTATAGTGGGTGGAGAAGGCTCTAGCACCTTGACGCTGTTTGACTTGGGTTTCAATGCCGAAATCGTCTTCGTTATGGGTGCGTTGCCGTCCGATATCGGTCTGTCCAGAGGCTTCGAGACTTTCTAACAGAACCGGCATGACCATTGTAGGACTATCATCCATATCTAGGTTATCGGTGATTGCACCGAGATAAATCGGGTCAGAAGAGGAGGAACGGAGGGGAGTTGCGGGTTGGAGTTGAGATTGCAGGGTTTCTAAGCGCGATCGCAAGTCTTCCACACTGTCCCACTCTACCGAGGCTAATTCTGCTACTACTTGTTGTAACTCTGAAGTCTCCTCGTCTTCTGTCTCCGTTACCAGTTGCGCCGAGTTCAAGAGGGTTTGCCAAAACTCTCCCACTGCGGTGAAAGTCGGCGTGGCATTGGGGAGGTCAAGATATAACCGTTGTAGACACAAAATTTGGTCTTCTACATCTAGGCGGAGATTTTGGGGTTCCAGTAAACTTTGCCGACAGTGCCAGGGTTCTAATCCGATCCAGAGTTCCGTTACTTCCTGCAACCAGTGCAGAATCTGGGAAGGGAGGATGGGGTTAGTCTGGACATATTCTATCAGGGCCGGTTGAGTGGAACGATCTTCTAAGAGAAGGACCCGGCGATCGTCCCAGTGCCATGCATCATGGATAGCGGGAACGATCGCATAAAATTGGGAATGGAGGGCCAGATAGGCTTTGGCGATCGCCGGAATTGCCAGCGCCCAAGCGGGATTGGGATTATCCATGCGATCGGGAATTTCTACAGGGTGAGAAGTCAAGGCGAACAGGGGTGATTGTTGCAAGGGAATACAATCCAGGACCTTCACCTGAACGTCACCCTGGCTAAGTTGATGTAAAGGCAAATCCTCCAAAAGTTGATAGCGTTCCTCTTGGTCTAAAAAGGCCCCGGCAGGCAGAATTTCTTCGGGTTCCTCGGGAATTTCTAATGCTGCTTGTTCTTCAGATATAGGAGTCTGGGGAATATCGAAGTCCGTCGGTTCTATTGCCGCTTCTGTCTCCGGGGAGGATTCCTCCAGGGTGGCGACTTCTGGGGTTTCTGCTGCCGCCTCAACCTCCAGGGTTTCTGAGGGTTCTGTACTTTCCCGGACTTGTTCAAGCACTTCCGACAGACTAGCGATGGTATCAACATCAGAAGTTTCTGAAACGTCTTCCCCTGTCTCTGCCTCGGGTTCCCTCTCCGATTCCTCTGGGATATCGGAGGCGATCGCCTCCGAAACAGACCCTACCGCCATTTCCGCCGTTGGCAGGGTTGCTACCGATACAGATTCCTCAACCGCTGGAGTATCAACCCCTTCTGCAACATCCAGACTCTCGGGCACTCGTTGGCGATCGACGATCGCCAGCCAAATTTGCCCCGTGATGGCACCGCAATGATGGCACTTTAACTCACTGGCAAGCACCGGGGTTCCACATTCCCCACAGGATTTATGGGTTAGAGACATCCCGCATTTTTGACAAAACTTATGGGAGTTTGGGTTCTCGAAATGGCATTTAGGGCAGACAAGCATAGTAATATTCCAGTTCAGAAATTTAAGAGTTTTAATCAACCCAGATTTTTAACGATCGCATCTTAATTTACGATACTATCTGGATTTTAGCGTTCCCATCCCATCCGAGTTAACCCCCGCTAGACTTACAAGATTTCCTCATCCCCGTTTCCCAACCCTTCGGGTCTCCTTCTTCACCGGATGGGTGTAGGGACATCCCAGGGATTCGCCCCTACACCGCCGGAGTTTTTCCAGCGCTACCCAGAGAGTCCCCTTAAAATGCTTGAATCCATTCCTTGACCTCATACTCGGTCCAAATCCCATTTTGCCAATAAGGGTCACCCTCGACTGCCTCACGGACGGTTTGTTCGTCTGGGGCTTCATAAATCCCAAACACTTTGGTGACATCTTGGGTCGGACCTAGGGTAATCACTAAACCCGCTGCTTTTTGGGCGCTAATTCCATCCAGATGAGCTTGTCGATAAGGGGCGCGTTTTTCCAGCACATCTTCGCAATAGCTTCCCCACATTACATACTTCGGCATCGTTTAATTGTTTAAAGTAAAGGTTGACAAGTGATACAAATCCTGATAGATACCCTCGCTTTCCTCTATTAGCCTGGGCAGGCAGGCTTTGTCCGATGAGCTTCCACCCTTCAGGGTGTGAGTTTTCATAGACGTTTGATAACGGAAATAGGGAAATCTAACAGGAGGTCGGGAGTATGACCCCCGACCGTTGGTTTAAGGGAATATATCCCCGGGAAGAGAGCGGGTTAGCTTCGTAAACTCACCGCAAACTGGCTGACTAAGGCATCCCGCACCTTTTGATGGGCCGGTTCTACATCTTCATCAGTGAGAGTGCGATCGCTGGCCCGATAGACCAGTCGAAAGGCTAAACTTCGTTGCCCTTCTGGCACATTCTGTCCCCGATAATCATCGAACAGTTGTACAGACTCTAACAACGACCCGGCAGACTGACTCATCACCCCGGTGAGATCACTCACGGCTACCTCAACCGGGGCATAAAACGCTAAATCTCGGTCCGATGAGGGATAAGAGGAGTAGGCGCTAAACTTCCGTCCGAATGTATCTTGTGTGAGAGCATCTAAGAGGGGTTGTAACTCCATCTGGAAAATATACACCTCATCCGGCAATTCTCGGTCTTGACGAAGTTGGGGATGGAGTTGGCCGAAAACCCCAATATTCCGGTCCTGTAACCACAAAGAAGCCGTCCGTCCCGGATGTAACAAGGTGGGATAGGCATTGGATTCAGGACGATAAGCAATCTCCAATCCGAGGCGATCGCAAACACTTTCCAGAATTCCTTTCGCTTCATACCAGGACATCGGCTGTTCCCGCCCACTACGAACCCAGCGGCCTCGGGTCGGATCACCGCCGAGAATTCCGGCGATCGCCTCTTGTTCCTTCAGTCCTTCGCTATCTTTCCAGAATGTGCGACCCAATTCAAACCCATTCAATGGACCATTGCCTTGGGCTAAATTATACTCGAACGCATCAATCGCCCCAGAAAGCATTTCCGTCCGTAAGGCAGAATATTCCACAAACAGGGGATTGGCTAACGCAATTTGATTCTCCTGTTCTGCCTTGACTAACGAATAATGCATTAGTTCGGTTAAACCCGCACTGCGGAAGGCCGATCGCAAATCTCGCCTTGCCTGTTGTTCTGGTCCAAGCTGACCGGCAGCACTTTGGGTCGGTAAGGTTTCGCAGAACTTGTCATACCCATAAAGACGGGCAATTTCTTCGATTAAGTCAATTTCCCGTTCCAAATCGCGAGCCCGATAGGGCGGCACTTGCACGGACCAGACTTGACCGGGGGTAGTCTGTGTGAGAGTACATCCCAAGGCTGTGAGAATCGGTTCGATATCCGTTGCTTGTAATTCTCCTGTGCCTTCCCCTTGTTGGATGGGTCCGAGAACCTGATTGACGCGATCGCGGCGCAGTTCGATGGATTGGACCGAACCCCCTAGGCGCAGTTCTTCCGGACGTGCATCCGCAATTTGTTGATGGACGGGAGTACCCCCTGCGAGTTCTTGGAACAGGGCGATCGCGCGATCGCAAGCGGTTTCTAATCCCGCATAATTCACCCCCCGTTCATACCGCGCTGAGGACTCAGTGCGTAACCCCACCGCGCGAGACGATCGCCGCACTGCTGGCGGGTCAAACAATGCCGCCTCTAAAATTAAATTCTCAGTCCCTTCATAGACTTCAGTTTCCTCCCCACCCATCACCCCAGCGATCGCTACGGGTTTATGATTCGCCGTAATTAAGAGATTTTGCCCTTGCAGAGTGCGGGTTTGACCGTCCAGGGTTTTGAAAGTTTCCCCGGATTGGGCAAAGCGAACGCCGAGGGTGAGGGAATCTCCTCCGGCGAGGGTTTGGAGGCGATCGCGATCGAAAGCGTGTAACGGCTGTCCCCATTCCAACAGAATGTAATTCGTGACATCCACCACATTATTGATTGGGCGCACCCCTGCTGCTTGTAGCCTTTGCTGTAACCACAGGGGAGAAGGCGCAATTTTGACGCCAGTAATTTCCGTGCCAATATAGGCCGGACAGGCTTTGGATTCGTCAATGTTTAAGGACAGACCCTTGCCACCGGGTGTCATCGCTGTGCCCGAGGCAGTCGGCAATCGTAACGCACCCCCAGTCAGGGCCGCCACTTCTCGGGCTACTCCTACCATACTCAAGGCATCCGCCCGATTTGCCGTAGAGGTCAAGTCTAAAATGACATCATCCAGACCCAACAACGGAGAAACTGCCGTCCCTAATTGGGGGTTCTCCAAATCAAACTCATGAATCCCCTCGGATTCTTTGGTCAAACCCAACTCCGCCAACGAACAAATCATCCCCTCTGAAGGGACGCCGCGTAGTTTGGCCTTTTTAATTTTTAAGTCAATTTTGGGCAGATAGGTCCCAATCGGGGCCACGGCTACATAAATATCAGCCCTGGCGTTGGGTGCGCCACAGACGATATTTAAAGGAGACTCCTCGCCTATATTGACCTTACAAACGCTTAGTTTATCGGCATTGGGATGTTGTTCACGCTCGATAATTTTTCCCAACACGACGCCGTTAGCCCAACTGCGCCGATCTTCGATGTCTTCTACTTCAAATCCAGCCATTGTCAGCGTATGGGCTAACTCTTCTGGAGACATCGTGATGTCTATCAGTTCCCGCAACCAGTTTAGAGAAATCCGCATTGATATGGACGCCTAAAATAAGTCAGCCTGACTCATTTTACAAGAGCATGGGTCTACTCAGGAGTGGAAACTGGGTTGGCGGTAGAAATCGCCTAAAAGATTCCCCGTTTGCCATTGGGTTTAATCGTCAGCCAGTTGGTGCGTGCCATCGCCAGTTGAGCTTCGCTGATTCTGGCCCCCGTTAGGTTGGCCCCGCAGAGGTTGGCCCCGCGCATATTCGCTTGGGTAAAAGAGGCTTCCATCAAGTCGGCCCCTCGGAGGTCCGCGCCTTCTAAATTGGCGTTGACAAAATAGGCTTTTGTTAAATTGCTATCCCGTAGACACGCTTTTACTAACGTAGCGCGTCCGAAGTTGGCACTGGTGAGGTCGGATCCTTGGAAATTGACACGATTGAGCTTGGCATCATAAAAATTAGCGCCGGATAGGGCAGAGGACCGCAAGTCTAACCCCGTCAGATTGCAATCCCCAAAGTCTCGTCTGCCTTTGCCATAAGCGAGACGGACGGCTTTGGCATCTAAAATGCCATCACTGGCAACGGTGGAGGCGGCTAGGGTTTGGGTGCGAAAGCTGGTTGCGAAGCCGGGATTAGAGTTCATGGATGAATTTAAAGCGGTCCCTCCCCGGCTGGCGGCTTTAGCTTTTTTATTGGCGCGGCGTGTTCGTAGCAACTCGACTTCTCGGGCGGCAGGGGATAATCCTTGGTTATTTTTTTCTTCGAGTCGGGTTTCTTCTTCTTGTTGGGATACGTCTTTGCGTCGGCTGGAGAGTCCTTCGGACAGGGTTTGACGGTGGGATTCTACATCCAAGGCGCGCAGGGCTTCTTCGGCACTTGAGTAGCGATCGCGCACGGAAGCTGCCAGCATTTTTTCTAGGACTGCTGCAAAACTATCACTGACATAAACATAGGGACGCCAGATCAGTTCGGTGGTCATTGGGTCATAGTCGAAATGTTTGGGGGATTTGCCGGTGAGCAGATACAAACAAGTGGCGCCTACGGCATAAATATCACTCGCATACACGGGGCGCAATGCCATTTGTTCTTGGGGGGCAAAACCCGGGGTGCCGATCGCAAAGGAGGTAAAGGCGGTTTCTCCGGTGGAATTAGCGTTAAGCAGTGCGGTTTGACTCACTTCGTCCTTGACTGCCCCGAAGTCTATCAAAACTAACTGATTATCTACGTCCCGGCGAATGATATTAGCGGGTTTGATATCCCGATGGATGACTTCATTATCATGAAGATATTTGACCAGGGGCAGAATTTCCCGCAGAAATTGTTTGACGGCAAATTCGGTAAAAGGTCCATTGCGCTTGGTTTCTTGTTTGAGGGTTTGACCCCCTACATATTCTTGAACTAAATAAAATTGGCGATCAATCTCAAAGTAATCCAGCAGTCGCGGGACTTGGGGATGATTGCCGATTTTCCCAAGGGTTTTTGCCTCGCGCTCAAACAGTTGCCTTGCCATATCCAGCACCCGAGGTGAGGCTGAGGCGGGGCGCAGTTGCTTAATGACGCAGACAGGCTTCCCCGGCAATAGGTCGTCTACGGCTACAAACGTAGCTCCAAAACCCCCTTGACCCAATGCTTTAATGGCGCGATAGCGATCGCGCAGGAGTAAATTTGAGCCACAGGCTTGACACTGAATGGCATTGTCGGCATTTTTAGGTTCCGGACAGGCGGGATTGACGCAGTAGCTCATGAAACTTCACCTGATTGTTAAAACGGATGTTTTTCGACACATGGAGTGAGTCGTTGTAGATGCAAGACCCCTTGTTGCTTCAAGCATAGCAAGTCGTTTAAGTGGATCTATCCTTACCTTAGACCATTGATTGAGAAGTCTCAAAGACAAGGGAGCCAATCTGGTAAAGGAACATCAAATTTATAAGGCGATTCTGTAAAGTCTTTGTAAATGCCACGGCGATCCAGACTATTCAAGCGCTCCTGATAGCGATCGCTCTATATCATGAGGGTTCCCTCAATTCCCCCTGAACAAACAAAGACACTGCTGTTTTTTCCAGAAATTTTGGACTTTAGTCGAGTTGGCTCCTCCCTCGGGGCGATCGGTGGTCTCCAGTCCTCCAGTCCTCCCGGGTTTTCTCCCTTAAGTTAGGTTATTTGAGAAGAAAAGCGGGTTCCTGTCCTCGATGCCTCATCCGGAATCCGGTCGCTAAAAGTCAGTTCTCTCTTTAGCCTGCGTAGTCAGGCTTCGTTCGTATAGCCCGAGGCTTTCCTTACGGAACCCTCATAGAACAGCCTGCTGGTTTTTTCAGACCTTTTACAGGCGTTTTTAAGAGGGGCGTAAAGGGGAATCTCTCCCTTTATTTTGGAAGAGGTCTCTAGTCAAGGCAAGTTATGAATCCCTCCGATACCAGTCGTTCTTACACTTCGCAGTCACAACAACTTTAGTCGTTACTCTAGCATTTCCCTGACCCTACAACCCTGAAATCGTCAAGAGATGTTGCAAAGGCGTGTTTAGAAAACACGCCTTTGCAACATCTTAAACTTCTACCTTAACGCCACGCCAAAAGGCGACATATCCTTTAATTTGCTTGGCAGCCTCTTTAACATTGGGATAGTACCAGGCGGCATCTTTGTTCACCTCGCCTTCAACGACGATATTGTAATAACTGGCTTGACCTTTCCAAGGACAATTGGTGTGGGTATTACTCTCTTGAAAATATTCCGACTTAATGGAATCTGGGGGAAAATATTGATTTCCTTCAACAACTTCACAGCGATCGCTTTCGGCTAAGATCGCTCCATTCCAAATGGCTTTGGGCACGATAGGTTACTCCTGATGTAAAGGTCTTCTCACCATTATGGGCTAACGGAGGGAGCAAATGGAGTGGATTTGGGGGAAAACGAACCCGAGATTTCTAGGGAAGTTGGATAGCAGGACCCCAGACCCAGCTACTCTAAAGCGGGGTGCAAGAACCCGCGTGCAGCGATGGGTCAAAGGAAGGCATTGAGAGCGATCGCCTGTTGTCCATCAGCTTCTAACCCCATCCCCTAGGGCGGGTGGGCGCCCTCTCCTCTGACTCCACTGATGCCTAGGGGTTGGATGCCTAAATCACAGCGCTTCCTTCTATCTCCTCACATCACTTAAGTTCTAAAAATGTGTTAGGCTGGCAAGTCTCTTCCCAATCCTACTCAGCAAAGGGGAAATCGAAACTTGTAGCGAGGAGACCCGGTGAGCGGATAAAATCAATCATCAGGACATTAACCCAAAATACCGACTCAATTTAAGTCAATTTAAGAATGATGCGGGTCGGTGACCCGATAAAATAAGGTGAAACTCAACGACAAACAGCGAGCCATGTCAGGCATCAGCCCCTTAAACGCCACTGTCCCGAATCAGTTAGAGCGATCGCTCAAGCATTTTTTTGGGCATGATAGCTTTCGCCCGGGACAGAGAGAAATCGTCGAAGCCGCCCTGCAAAATCGGGATTTGCTGATCGTTATGCCCACTGGGGGCGGTAAGTCTTTGTGCTTTCAACTCCCGGCCCTCCTTCGCAAGGGCGTAACCGTGGTGGTTTCCCCCCTGATTGCCTTGATGCAGGATCAAGTCGAATCCCTGAAAAATAACGGCATTGCCTGTACCTTTCTCAATAGTACGCTCAGTTGGGAACAGACGCGATCGCGGGAACAAGCGATTCTCCACGGTGAAATCAAACTCCTTTATGTCGCCCCAGAACGTCTTTTAAGTGAACGATTTCTCCCCTTCATGGACCTCGTACGCGCTCAAGTGGGAATCAGTGGGTTTGCGATCGATGAAGCCCATTGTGTCTCGGAATGGGGCCATGACTTCCGCCCAGAATATCGCCAAATGCAACTGTTGCGCCAGCGCTATCCAGAAATTCCCATGATGGCCCTAACTGCTACGGCAACCGATCGCGTTCGTCAAGATATTACCCAACAACTGGCCCTGCGTGACCCCAAAATTCACATTGCCAGTTTTAACCGCCCGAACCTCTATTATGAAGTTCGTCAAAAAAATAAGCAATCTTATCGAGAATTAGTTAAGCTGATTCGCGAAAGCAAGGGGTCAGGAATTATCTACTGTCTCAGTCGTCGTCGCGTTGATGAAATTGCCTATAAATTGCAGCGCGAAGGCATTGATGCCATCCCCTATCATGCCGGAATGAATGATGAGGAACGCAGTACCAATCAAACCCGCTTCATTCGAGATGATGCTCAGGTGATCGTCGCAACAATTGCCTTTGGCATGGGCATCAATAAGCCCGATGTCCGCTTTGTGGTGCATTATGATTTACCCCGCAATATTGAAGGCTATTATCAAGAATCGGGACGGGCCGGACGGGATGGAGAACCGGCAAATTGTACGATGTTTTTTGGGTATGGGGATATTAAAACGATTGAGTATATTATTGACCAAAAAACTGATGCGGATGAACAAAGAATTGCTCGGCAGCAGTTGCGACAAATTATTAATTATTCAGAAAGTACGGTTTGTCGGCGCACGATTCAATTAGGATATTTTGGGGAACGGTTTCCGGGAAATTGTGAAAACTGCGACAATTGTAAACATCCTAATCCTACGGAAGATTGGACCATTGAAGCGATGAAGTTCCTTTCCTGTGTGGCACGGTGCAAGGAACGGTTTGGCATGAATTATATTATTGATGTGTTGCGCGGTTCTAAAAATCAGAAGGTTTTAAAATATGGTCATGAAACGCTGTCAACTTATGGAATTGGATTAGATAAAACCGCTGATGAGTGGAAAATACTGGCCCGATCGCTGATTCATCAAGGGTTACTGGAAGAAACTACAGATGGTTATGCGGTTCTTAAATTAAATGAGGGTAGTTGGGAGGTGATGCGAAAGCAACGGCAGGTTTTGATTGCGGTTCCAAAAGCGCCAGTGAATCAGGAAATGACCGATCGCGATCGCAAAAAAGCCGAAGTGGAAATGTTGCTGGATCGCTTACGATCGCTGCGCAAGGAAATCGCTGACGAGCAATCCGTCGCCCCTTATATGGTGTTTGCGGATTCGACTCTGAAATTAATGGCACAACAACGTCCCCAAACGTTAGATCAATTTGGCAATCTTTCAGGAGTGGTGGGATATAAAGTTGAGCAGTATGGCGATCGCTTTGTGACTGAAATTCGCGAGTATTGCCGAACCTATTCACTCTCTTCTGTGGGGATGAATCGCGGCAGCAATGGTAGTGGGGAGTTGGATACAACCGGGGAAGCATTATTTGAGGAGTTACGCCTCCTGCGCCGGGAAATTGCCAATGAGCGAGGGGTTCCGCCTTTTGTGGTGTTTCCAGATAGTACCTTGAAAGCGATCGCTCAGGAACGTCCCCAATCTTTGGCGGCGTTGAAACAAATCTCCGGAGTGGGAGAGTATAAATTGGCGGAATATGGCGATCGGTTTATTACCGAAATTCAATCCTACTGTCAAACACAAGGACTGCCAGAAAACGCACCACCTGCCATCTCTAAATCAGGGGAATTGGATACAAGCGGGGAAGCGTTATTTGAGCAGTTGCGCGTCCTGCGCCAGGAAATCGCGAATGAACGAGGGTTGTTTCAACCTTTTGTGGTGTTTCCAGATAGTACCTTGAAAGCGATGGCGCAGGAACGTCCCCAATCTTTAGCGGCATTGAAACAAATCTCCGGGGTTGGAAAGTATAAACTAGCGGAATATGGCGATCGGTTTATTACCGAAATTCAAGCCTACTGTCAAGCCAAAGGATTAGAAGAAACCGCACCGCCGGACATTCCTGAATTAGAGGAGAAGTCCGACCCTTCTTTGACTCAGTTACTCACCCTAGAATACCATCAAAATGGGATGAGTATTGCGGAGATTGCGCAAAAACGAAATCTGAAAGAGACCCGGGTAGAAAATCACTTAATTAAACTACTGGAAATGGATCAGCCGGTGGATATTCACCGCTTGGTTCCGGTGCAACGGCAGCAGGTGATTATTAACGCCTTGCAATTGTTAGGTTCTAATCTCCTTAAGCCAGTTTATGAACATTTAGGGGAAAAATATAGCTACAATGAGCTTCGCTTAGTCCGGGCAGCTTGGCAACGGAATCTTTGTGGGAATCTTCAGTCTATCAAGGATGAATTGGAGTTTTAAAGGGGTCATGGATTGCCGGAGTTGTTCTCGGTTCAGGGGGCTAAGAATGGTAAGCTGGAAACAGCCCAGGAAGGAGAGGGAGGAGAGATTCGAGTTAGGGTAATGCACCGTTGGCGATGACCTCCTGGCGATTCTCCTGGGGATTAAATTAGCAAGTTTTGTGACACAGAGGAGGCAATCATGACCGAGTTTATGGATTTTCTCAGACATAAATATGCTTATGTAGCGATCGGGGAATTCAAACCGGGTAAATTTGAAGAAGCCAAGCAATTATACGCCAAAGCCGTCGCCACTTACACCCAGGGGTTTAAGGGAGCCTATTTATTGCAACAGCCGAATAGCGATAAGGGAATTGCGGTGATTTTTTGGGACGATATTGACGCAATGGAGTCTAACCACAGTGAGGCTTATGCGGCAATTTTAAACGACATTTCCCATTTATTTGCCAAACCCCCAATCACGGGTTTTTATGACGTTTGTACAGAAATTCCCGCCCCAGAATCGGTGGGAGTGGAGTAAATTAAAAGCCGCGATCGCCCGTTGTCGTGAAGAAGGCGGTGCGATCGCGACTGTGTTATGTTCCCCTCTTACCACCATAAGTCCTCGTGAGGTGGCAGTTTCCCCGTCACAAGGACCGGTGGGTGAATCTGATCCCGTCGAGGCGATCGCCTCAAGAACAGTAAATTTTTCTGTTTGAACCCTTTTAACCCCAAATTTCTACCTTTTGAGAGAACCCATTACGGCCTAAAACTCTGCTACAGTCTAAGGTAGACCCCAAATTTTTGTAAAACCTATTGGCTTTTTTTACACCTGATGTGATACAAAACCCCGGGTTTTCTCCTCTTTATCGAATGCTGTGCCCCTGTCTTAAAACTCTCTAATTAACTATTGTATCTCCAACTAAAGCCAACTTAAATCAAGGGTTAAAAACAAGACATTCGTGTAAGACGCGCCTTAATAAACTATCCCATTCCAGTTAAATTATTATGCCTGAAGCTTTTTTACTCAGTCGAATTCTCCTGAAATTTGACCCGGAATCCCCAAAACGGTTGGGAGATTTATCCGCCGTTGCCTTTACTCCCGATGGTTCTTTATGGGTTGGGTCCGATGAATTGCTTACCTTGGAACGACTTTCTCGGATTGAACCTTATGTTTATGGAAATCATCAAGCCTTTGAAATTGGAGAATTCATCGAATTATTTAATCATGAAGATGAAATCGATATCGAAGGCATGGATTACTCTGAGGGATACTTGTGGTTTACCGGATCTCACAGTACCAAACGCAAGCAGCCAAAAGGGAAGAACCCACAAAAAGATATCCGCAGGCTGGCTCAAGTTAAAACCGAGCGCAATCGATATTTATTAGCAAGAATTCCCATTCAAGACGGAATGCCGGTTCACCGCTGTCCGGACCCCTTAAATGGCGATCGCCATCTGACTGCTGCAACGCTGCAAACCACTGAAACCAGCAATATTTTGATGGATGCCCTGAAACAAGACGTTCATTTTGGTGCAATTATAGCGGCTGAAGTTCCCAGCAAAGAAAATGGATTAGATATAGAAGGATTGGCGGTTCGCGGTTCTAAAATTTTGATGGGGTTTCGCGGTCCTGTGTTGCGCGGTTGGTCGGTAATTATTGAACTAGAAGTTGAAGAAAGCTCACCGGGAACGTTAACCCTTAAAGCAATTGGTGAAGAAGGACGGCTTTATAAAAAGCATTTTTTAGATCTCAATGGCTTAGGAATTCGAGAAATTTGTTTAAATGGAGATGACCTCATTGTTTTAGCGGGTCCAACTTTAGATTTAGATGGGGGGATGAAAATCTTCCGGCTGACTGGAGTATTTGAGAGCCCGGGAGATACAATAATCGCCCAGGATGAGACGCAATTAAACGTTTTATTTGATTTACCGTTTAAGTTAGGAACCGATCGCGGTGAAGGGTTGGCACTTTTGCCTTGTTTGGGACAACCCAATTCTTTGTTAGTGGTTTATGACTCACCGGACCCGGGGAGAGTCATGAATAATGATTCGGTATTTGGGGATGTATTTCGCCTGTGAGGCTTCACGGAAGGAATCAGAAGTGGAGGCAGGCTTCTCCGGGGGTCCGTGTCGCTGAACTTGGGGAAGCCTACCTTAGCTTATAAGTCTTCCAATTTAGAAAAGTGATCGGGACACAAGAGGGCGATACCCACGGCAATCACCTTACCGCTATAGAGTCCCCGCGCTTGTAATTGCTCTTGAGGGAGGTTTTCTTGGGCGAGGGATTCGGCAATTTCTGTGGCTAAGTCCTCGACGGAAGACCCGGCATCAAGTGCGCTACAAGCATCTTTTCCCAATTGTTCTGCCTGTTGAGTCCCCACTTGTTGATGAATTTGGAGTTCTTCAGGGGTCAATACTCCCTGTAAAACGGCATCAAATTCTTGAGCATAAGCGGGACTGAGGGAGCATAAAACCAAGGAAGTGCTAAGACAAGCGACGGATGTTTTCAGCATAATTTTATGTTAAGAAAGCGGTGATATTGTTTACGGTTCAACGAGTGAGGGAGAGAGGGGAAAGCTCCACCTTTGAAATTACCTTTGCATTATAGGAGGAACTTGGCAAAATCGGCTTAGGGGGCGATCGCCCTCCCACTGGGTAAAGAGGGATGCGTAGATGCTGGTGGGGGATTGCCGTTACCCGGGGAAGATCATCGGGTTTGAAATCATCGTTATAGGGGCAACTGATAGGGCGCAGTGGAGTCGCCGATGCGGTTTACCAGGGACTGCCGATCGCGGTAAATCCGGACCAATAGTAGGGATGGGATAAGGAATAATCTCCGACGTCTGACAATTCTGGGGGCAGGGTGATCGCCCCTTGAGAGTGAATCAGGCGATCGGATTCAATTCTCACGTCCCCCCGTAGCATGGCAAGTTGTGCTTGACGCAAGGCATCGGCTTTTAGGGGAACTAAGTTTAGGTGATGGTATAATTCAGTCATCAGTCCTAATGTGGCTTCATCGTTGACATACCACAGAGAAGCGATCGCTGTTTTTACCCCACTTTTAACTGCTAATCCCGCAAACCCTAATTCCGCCTCGCGATCGCCGAGGGCCGTCCGGCAAGCGGATAACACTAACAATTCCACTTCTGGCATATTTAATTCTAATGCCGTCATGTCATCTAACGTCACGCGATCGTCCCAAAATTGAATATAAGAATTTGTGCGATCGCCTGACTGAAATTCCGCGTGAGTCGCCAAATGAATGATTTTAAAGTTATCTTTTTTATGGAGTTGCGACAAATTTTCTAAGGTAAATGCTTCGTTTAAAAACGATTGCTGTGACCCGCTTTGCTCTACAATGGTTGTCAACTCTAAGGGCACTGCTGGGAGAGGGGATTGTTGGGTAAATTTTGAGGCACCCATTGCCAAAACTGAAGAATTTTGGACTGACGTATAGCGTTGCGCGGTTAAACTAAAGCTAGGAATTAAACTCACACTATACCGTTCAATTAAAAATTGCTTGCCATCAAACAATGCAGCAACAGGTAAACTGCGTAATCCTGGATCTAGGGAAAACAATAGGGTATCAATTTTCAATTCCTCTAACTCTTGCGCAACGGGTCCAATGATCCAGTCATAAAGTTGTTTGGCCGAGGAAAAATAATTTTTCATATTTTGTCGTCTCGGGTCAGTAATTTCCCATCGAAATGTATTGACCACCGGAAACAAAACCTCCGGAGTTGCTTCAAAAATGGTCTTGCGAATGGGACTACCAACCGGGGGAACGAGGATGATTTCCAAGCGATCGCCCCGGGAAATGGCATAGAGAATGGCCGCCTGTTTTCCAGTTTGTGTCTTGAGGTTTCTTAACGTCTCTTGAAAGCTACCTAGGGTTAAATTTTGGGAGGGTAAATTGGCAGTCACACCGAGATAGTCTTGGAATTCTTGATTCCGAGACTCTTCGATCGCCCAGAGAATTTCTTCGGTATTCTGAGTCGCAAATGCCTGTTCCAGAGACAAGGTAGTTTCTTCGTTTATTTCCCCCTGAATCAATGCTTGATGATTGGGGTTAAATAAGATTGCCCTTGGTCCACTATACTGGTGTTCCTGTTGGTGAGGAAGCAAGACCCGACCCATGACATCATCACCCGGAACGATGTTGTCCAGGGTTGCTTTCATTTGTTTAAGAGATGTTAACATTGCTTTTCCTTTAGCAATGTCCGTATCCGATAAGTTAGGATTTTGCGTGAGCGCCCATTGATACCAAATTGAACTATCAAGGGTCAAAATTTCATCCAAAATCAATCCCGGATCTTCAAGGAGTTCTAGGGGTTGTACAGAGGAGGGATTGAGGTTAGGAATAGAAACCCGATCGCTGGTTGTACTCGAAGCAGTTGGGTCGGATACAGGTGCGATCGCCGCTTCTCCCGGTTCTGGCACATTCTGCCCGGTGGGTTGGGACAAGGGTTCGGGCAAAGTCTCGGTGACTCCCGGTGGCAAGTTCTCGGTTTCTAGTGCGATCGCTGGCCCTTCTCCCCTTGGAGTTGCCGCAATGGGTTCCGCTACCCCCTCACTTGGAGATACCGGAGGCAGTCCGATAGACTGCGCAGGTTCCGGGTTCACCCCAATCGGCGATCGCACGGTTTCAGGACCGATGACTTGATCCGGTCCAGAGCCCACAGATTGCTCACTTGCCGGTAATTCCGACGGCGATATCGGGGCGATCGAGACCCGGGGAATATTTCCTGCTGGTTCTGGTGTAGGCAGGGGTCGGGATGCCGCAGGTGGTGATTGAATCGG
>CBFGOM010000031.1:0-37872 GCA_965650385.1 uncultured Oscillatoriaceae bacterium | reverse complement strand
TTGATTAAACCCGACCCCCAACGGGCAGCGGATTTGGGCGTATCTGTCCAGGCGCTCGCCCGGACTGCCTCCCTGGCAACTCTGGGAGATAATGAGGCAAATTTAGCGAAATTTGAGTTAAGC
Organism: uncultured Oscillatoriaceae bacterium; assembly: GCA_965650385.1. Taxonomy (GTDB): domain Bacteria; phylum Cyanobacteriota; class Cyanobacteriia; order Cyanobacteriales; family Laspinemataceae; genus Laspinema. Next base: position 37,749 of record CBFGOM010000031.1, on the reverse strand, counting down.
GATCGCCAAATTCCCATCCGAGTCTGGTTATCAGAAAGCTATCGCAATGACCTCAAGGCGATCGGTAATCTTGAAATTCCCAGTCAATCCGGAGATCTAGTCCCTTTATCTGCGGTTGCTAACATTGTCCTGGGTAGCGGTCCCGCCCAAATTGATCGCTATGATCGCGCCCGTCAAGTCTCCATTGAAGCCAATTTACAAGGGGTTTCCCTCGGCGATGCTCTCGCACAAGTGGAAGCGTTACCGGGGATGACACTCCCGCCAGGGGTTGAAAAACAATCCTCGGGAGATGCCAAAATTATGCAAGAAATTTTCGGACGCTTCCTGGGAGCACTGGGACTCGCGGTTCTCTCAATTTTTGCTATCCTAGTCCTGTTGTATAACAATTTCTTGCATCCTGTCACCATTATGGCGGCCCTCCCCCTCTCCATTGGGGGTGCACTTCTCGGACTAATGGTCACCCAAAAAGAATTAGGACTATTCGCCCTAATTGGAATTGTCATGCTGATGGGATTAGTTACCAAAAATGCCATTTTATTAGTCGATTGTACCCTTGCCAATCAACAACAAGGAATGCGACAAGTTCCAGCCATTATAGAAGCAGGAGTTTCCCGATTACGACCCATTTTCATGACTGCCCTTTCCACGATCGCCGGAATGATGCCGATCGCCCTGGAAATTGGGGCCGGAGGTGAAGTCCGTTCTCCAATGGCGATCGCTGTCATTGGTGGATTTTCCACCTCCACCCTCTTAACCTTAATTGTTATCCCTGTTTTATTCACCTACGTTGATGGATTCCAAAATTTCCTTAAAAACCTCATAGACGGCAAATCTCGTCACCGTCGCAAGTTAAAAGCCCTCCAAGGTAACAAGGATAAAATCAAGGTTCTCGGCTTAAAATAAACCCCAACTCAGGACGAGAATGGAAGAGAAAAAATATCCCTGAAATACCCCTTTTTCCCGTTAATGATCAGGAGTGCGAGTATCTTACTCGCTGGCGATACTAGGGAATAAAATGCTGGCACTCCGCATAACCGGGATGAACTTACTCCAAACGAATCAAGAATGTCCATCATAACAAGGACATTGGTTGTAAGATTAACACCATTGGCAACCTCACTGAACTCATGACCCGAGTAATTGGCTTAATTAGCGGCACTTCCGTCGATGGCATCGATGCGGCGATGGTGGAGATCTCCGGAAGGGAATCCGATCTCCAGGTGGATTGGATAGCAGGCACAACCTATCCTTATCCTGAACCCCTGCGACAAAAAATTTTAGCGGTTTGTGCGGGAAATCCAATATCAATGGCGGAATTTGCTGAATTGGATGATGCGATCGCCCAAACTTTTGCCGATGCTGCCTTAACCCTGCAAGGAAACAATTCGGTAGAGTTAATTGGTTCTCATGGACAAACCGTTTACCATCGTCCTCCTCAGACAAAACAACTCGGGTACAGTCTACAATTAGGACGCGGTGCAGTAATTGCTCAACTTACAGGAATTCCTACAATCACCAATTTTCGCGCAGCGGATATCGCCGCAGGAGGACAAGGTGCGCCGCTGGTTCCCAAAGTGGACCTCTACCTCCTCGGCGATCGCCACCATTATCAATGTGTTCAAAATATTGGTGGCATCGGCAATGTGGCATTTATTCCCCCTTATGAGAATTCCCCCTCTAAGGGTTCTGATTCTTCCCAGATGTTGGGATGGGATACGGGTCCTGGGAATAGCCTCATCGATCTAGCGGTTCAATACCTTACCAATGGCGAAATCACCTACGATCGCGATGGCGCTTGGGCTGCCACAGGTGTCCCTTGCCAACCTTTACTAGATCATTGGCTTCAACATCCATTTTTCCACGAACCGCCCCCGAAGTCTACAGGACGAGAATTATTTGGATGGGACTATTTTCGAGACTGTTTATCCGATGCTGAACCCTACTCCCTTAGTCCCGAGGATTTGCTGGCAACTCTGACGGAACTCACCGTTGAGGCGATCGCCATCAACTATCGTTCTTTTTTACCTGTCCCTCCCAGTCGGGTCCTGTTATGTGGCGGTGGCAGTCGCAACCTTTATTTAAAACAACGGTTACAAACCCGCTTACAGGAAATCTATGGTCAATCTGTAGCGGTGTTAACTACAGATGATTGGGGGGTGAATGCAGATTTTAAAGAGGCGATCGCCTTTGCCGTTTTAGCCTATTGGCGTCACCAAGGAATTCCCGGAAATCTACCCGAATGTACAGGCGCTAAAGTCCCCGCCCTTTTGGGAGAGATTCATTATCCGATTTCATGAACTATTAAAACAAAAATTATCGACTATCCATCGGATAAAAAAGGGCTGATATCAATCAAAATCTCTGCCTAAATTTATGAGGACTACTCAGCCGATTATGTCAGTTTTACATCAATAATAAATTCTGTGCCAATTTAACCTGTAATTCAAGTAAAAGCGGGCGGCAGGGCGCAAGATGTGCGGCACTTCAAAGGGTTTATAATTTTCCAATCTCCAATTGAGATCGGCAACAGCTTATCCGGTCTTCTTCTAGTTTTATTCTAAAAATTAGCCAAAATTTTCTCCCTGCTAAAAACTACGCTCCATAAAACCTGGTACCATATAAATTCTATAGGGGCAGACTGCAATTCAAGCAAGGATATGGTGCCGTGAATCATATATTTTTACTGCAACCGGGTCGCTGGACCCTTGAAGGCACTTGGTTAGAACGCCATGTTCCCACCATTCCCGTTAATGGGAAAATTTTAGTGGCATGGACTCGCGAAGATTGGTTTAACATGGTGACCAAGCTCGTGTTTCCTGGAAGCGATCGCCCAGAAATTACCCTGCAATATCGGGGACATTTTGACGTAGGGGACCGCCAATACACCTTTGTTCTCCAACATAGCGAACTGGGACGAGTGGAGGGAGAAGGATGGATCGCACCGGAAACAATTATTCAGCGTTATTGGGTCCTTGGGGATGAAAAAAAGCGACGCAGTGGGTTTGAAACCTTGCATCGCCTCAATCACAATACCTACTACCATTCCAGCGGCATTTTAGCAGGCCACTACCTCACCAGTGCAATGGAAGCCACTCTGACTCGCTTGGGGGACTAAACCGAGTCACTCAAGGCTATTACCGCCGGGAGGGGAAAAAGATCACAGGTTCACAACTGCGCCGCAGGACCTCTGCCGCAAAGCTGGGGAACCAATCTAAAATTTTACCTAAGCTATTAGAAGCCAGTGCGACGGCACAGATATCAGACATCTGTGCTAAATCTAAAATATCTAGCACTGGCTCACCTAAGCGCACTTCTACATCCACCTGCAAGCCGATCGCTTCTAATTCGGCTTGCAGTGGCGCTAACTTCTCATGAGCTTCTTTGAGTTTGTAATCCTTCGGGACATTGCGCAGAACCCCGCCATCAATCACCCACGCTAACATACAGCGTTCTAATGAATGAGCTGGGCGATTCTGCGCGTAGCGCTTAAACTCTTTGATTAATACCCCCGATGCTGGGGTATCGGCATAGGGAAGCAAAATGTAGCGGAATAGATGTCGACAGCGCAGATCCAACTCCTCAGAGGTTAAGGGAGAGATCAGTGCAGTGGGAATGGTCATCAGGGGAATATTAGTGCGTCCCGATAAATCCAGGGTTGTACTGCCAAAGAGGCGTTCACTGAGTAAATTTCGGTTGGAGGCTCCTAAAATAATCACCTCGCTCTTGTACTGTTCCGCCGCCTTGAGAATATTCTCAGTCGGATTACCCGATCGCACCTCAACCTCAACCTGCAACCCATCCGGGACCTGAGTCAAAATGCCATTGAGGCGATCGCGTGCCACGGTGATTTTTTCCGTATCTTCCCGAGGAATTTGCCCTTTCGTCCACAGGGGAACGCTATGGACAAATACAATATGCTCCATCCCCCCGGCAGCTAAACTGGGTAAGAATTTTCCCAAGCGCAATAAGCCATCCGACAAATCCGTACTAATTAAAACACGCTTAAACATTTAAACAAATTATTCGGGTATCATTGACCGCCCAAAAACTGGGAAATTCTGCGTCTGGCTTAGGTTTTAGACTCTTTGCCATCGGCGCGATCGCTCTCCCAATTTTTCTGATGCTCAAATTTTAGCAGTTTGTCGCCCCCTTGGTTACTATCACGCCCGCCTCCCCCTGTTCACGCTCACCCCTGTAGGGGTTATCCCCTGCTTCCCCTGTCCAAGGTATTTGTGCCCCCGTGACGATTAGACCTCTTGTTTTCATCCCGGATCGATCCCCCAATCTCCCTTAAAAATGCCAATCAGCTTGAGAGAAGTTTGCAAGAAGTCTATTATCCTGGGCAATCCCCACCGGAATATTTGAGGCAACAATTTGGGGCGGGTATTTAAGAGCGATTTATGAGGAGTTACTCTGCCATGTTATACTAACCAGGTCAATCAAAATTAGTCATAGCAAGCACTGCATCGCTTAAACTTGGATTAATTCAATCCGCCAGTTAAGCAACTGATAAAAGTGATCGCTGTCTTAAGTTCATGACTAAATTTGAACAAAAAGAAGAGAAAAAAGAGGAAAAATGACGACTTTATTTGATAAGCTAGGCGGCAAAGCTGCTGTTGATCTCGCGGTGGATAAGTTTTATGAACGGGTTTTAAATGACGATCGCATCAAGCATTTTTTTGCCAATACTGATATGGCGAAACAGCGAATGCACCAAAAAGCCTTTCTAACTTATGCCTTTGGTGGTAGCTCTCACTATGATGGGCGCTATATGCGAGAAGCCCATAAAGCTTTAGTAGAAGAACAAGGTCTCAGCAGTGAACATTTTGATGCGGTGGCAGAAGACCTCATGGAAACCCTCAAAGAAATGGGGGTTCCTGATGATTTATTAGCAGAAGTAGCGGCGGTCGCTGCTGCCCCCCAACACAAAAAAGATGTATTAAACCAATAATACTAAATTAATACGAAATAATGAGGAAAAATCGTTATTTCTTGTAGGGACGCAATGCTCGAAGCCCCATCCCGGACTTGCACATTGCATCCCTACAAATAAACCAATTCAGGGCTAATTTTTATAGGTCTGTAACAACAGAATTCCGTATCAATACCCGATTAGGCAGGACTCCAAGCTAAAAATCACAACGACTGACCGAATTCAGATACCTAAAACTTGTGCCTGAGCAGTTGCTCAGGCACAAGGAGAAGGACAATAGTTTTGAGTAAGATTTGAACTAAAACAAGGTTTTGTGCTGTCCATTTTCGGACAAGGCACGATAAATATCATCAACGAACTTTACTAAGGGTTTATCTAATCAACTTGGATTGGAGAACATCTTCATAGATAGTCTCTAAGGTTTTGTTGGGTAAGGAAATAAAGTTGACGCCCCAGCATCCCCAGCTCCTCTCCCTATTGGGAACTAAGCAAGAGACGGAGGTCGCCCCCTGTGGGACTTGAGTAAAATTTAGCACGGTTATTAAAACTCACTGCTAAAACGTGGTCCTTGGTCTAAACCCCACTCATGTTTTAAGAATTGCTGATACATGGTTTCCCGCACCATCATTTGTTTGTACAGTTCTTTGAGAAAGTGCTGAGATTGTTCAAGGCTCATTTTCTCGACCTGGGTTTCAAAGGCGCGGACGTTAAATTGTTGTTCCAAAGATAGCTCGATTGGTTGGCTCATTGTAAAACTCCTATGTTTGATAGTCACAAGGGCTTGAAGGAGAGTTGTAAAGCGGGTAAACCCGTCTTTATATGCTGTCTCTTTCTACCTTTGCTGGGGGCGGTCAGGATTTCCTTGTTGCCTCCTGTTAAGAAATATAACAAAGATTTGACAAAATGACAATCTTACCCTTGGGCTATGTCTGCAAATGATGACTTAGTAGGTTTCAGGGGTTGAAGCCCGATCCTAAAGTCGTTGTATCAAATCAAATCTTTGAAAATTGCTCAGTTTGAACCAAATAAGTATTTCTTCGGGTTGACAGACCGCCTGTGGCTCTTACTGTATGTCTACTATGACGGATAGGATGGCCTGTTGCCCTCTGTCCTGAGATACGTTTCAGAAGGCTTTCTGGCCCTCTAACCGATTAGTTTTGGCAAAAAAGGCATAAAAACATAAAAAAGCCGCTTCTGAATGCGAGAAGCGGCTCTATCCGATGGATGATCCACAGGTGTTCTTTTCGGTTGGACTATTACCCTCATTCTGGAGCATCGGCACGGTAGAAGAGGATGGGTATTAAAAACCCGAAGGGAGAATCACTTTGCTGTTCAAAACCCTGTTTCTAGCTAGGTTTAGGAGGGGTTGCTGGGGAGAGGAAACGGTTATGTCTGGAATCCCTGACTTGGAGGAACTTACGATCGCCTTAGTCGAGGGTGATGATCACTACACTAATGTTATCCCGTCCCCCTTTTTCTTTAGCGGCATTCACCAGTTTCTTCGCAGCTTCATCACCGGAGAGTTGCACTTGAAGATTAGGGCCAATCTCCTCAGCGGAAAGTTCCTCCGTTAACCCATCACTACAGAGCAACAGGCGATCGCCCGGTTGAACCTCAAACTCTTGTAAATCAATCTGTTGTAGATCCTGGCGTCCCAAACATTGAGCCAGAACGTGCCGCCAGGGATGCTTACGAGCTTCCTCCACGGTGAGGTGTCCAGCTTTGAGTGCTCGCCCTACCCAGGTATGATCTTCCGTAATTTGAGTCAGTTCCTTTCCCCGCAGTCGGTACAACCGAGAATCCCCCACATGAGCACACCACGGATGATTGCGATCGCGAAATACAACCGCCACAGCCGTGGTTCCCATGTCTGAACGCTCAGGATGGTCTAATTGATCATCCACAATGGCTTGATTAGCCTTCAAAAAAGCTTCTTTTAACAGATCGGCAGTCTTCTGGGAAGACTTCCACCCTTCCACTAAATATTTTTTGATCGTTTCCGTAGCGATTCGACTGGCCTCCTGGCCTCCTGCATGGCCTCCCATACCATCGGCTACGATAAAAAATCGCCCCTCCGGGTCATCGATATAGAAGGCGTCCTGATTCACAGAACGAACGAGTCCTGTATCCGTCAGACCCGCGAAAGATCGTTTCATAACTCAACGCTTACTATGACAACTTTTACAGGGGGAATCAAAAATTGGGTTTAGATTGAGCAGGCGATCGCGCCCAATTTCAAATCTAAGGGTTCCACGTTACAACATTACATCATTTTATCTGCCCGCTCGATCCGCATCATCAGTCGGATCAAACTTCCCGCCAGCAAGAGTGCCACAGCCCCCACAATTAGGGCCAGCCAGATCTTATCGTTGACCAATAAAATCGTTGCCGAGAGGGTAAATGCACTGACCAGTAAGGCTAAGTTGGTCCCCATTTGAACGTTACCAATGCGCCGCAGCACCCGATCAGTTTCAATGGATCGGACGCGGATGCGAATGTCCCCACGTTCTAATTTCTCTATAGTATCCTCAATTCGGCCCGGTAAACCTAACGCGGTGCTTCCGACTTGCGCCGCTTGCCGTCCGATTTCATTGAAGAACGTATTGCGATCGAGCGAGTTACCATTCGTCATAATCTGCATTGCAAAAGGTTTTGCAACCTCCATAAAGTTAAATTCAGGATCCAAACCCTTCCCGACCCCTTCCAAGGTTGAAAAGGCACGCATCACGAAGGTAAATGTAGCGGGAAAGCGGAAGGGTTGATCGTAGGCGATCGCATAGAGGTCATCACTAATCGCCGCCACTGACTGTTCCTCAAACGGCTGATCCATCAAATTATCGAGAATATACTGGATCGATCGCCGCACAGGTCCCATATCATCCGTTCGAGCCAGGGCCTCCAACTCGATGAGGCACTCTACCACATCCTCTGCATTCTTTTTGGCAATCCCAAAAAACAGGTCCAGCAGTTTGACTCGAACATCAGCGCGGATCCGCCCCATCATGCCAAAGTCGTAAAAAATTAACGCCCCATCAGGACTAACCGCCAGATTCCCCGGATGGGGGTCTGCATGGAAAAACCCATGATTGAGCAGTTGTCTTAAATACGCTTCCGCCCCTAGTTTTGCCAGAATTTTGCGATCAAGTCCGGCTGCTTCTAGGGCTTCGTAATGGCTGATTTTAATCCCTGGAAGGTATTCGAGAGTCAGTACCCGAGGGGAAGAATAGCGCCAGTAAACCCGAGGTACTCGCACCCATTCTTTATCGCGAAAATTGCGGCGAAAGGTATCCGCATTGCGACCTTCATTAATATAATCAACCTCTTCATAGAGGATTTTGTAGCATTCGTCATAGATTCCCAACCAATCCCGACCTCGACCCCAACGGGGATGATTTTGGAAATAGTGGGCAATCGTCTTGGCGATCGCTAAATCAATGCCGAACAGGCGTTTAAGTCCGGGACGCTGGACCTTGACTACAATCTCTTCCCCGGAATGGAGTTGAGCCTTGTGGACTTGACCTAAACTTGCCGCTGCGATCGGGACCGGATCAAAACTACGGAAGAGCTCATCAACCTTGCGGCCAAAATCTTCCTCAATAATGCCTTGAGCTTGTTCATAGCTAAAAGCCGGAACCCGATCTTGGAGTTTAGCCAACTCCTCTACATATTCACTAGGAAATAGGTCGGATCTCGTCGAAAATAACTGTCCCAACTTAATAAAAGTTGGACCTAGTTCTAATAAGGTTTCACGAATCCAACTGGCTTGTTTTCGCCGTCTAGCGATTTGTTTAGCCTCCGTAAATCCCCCTTTATAGGTCCAGGGTTTATTCAGGGCCCACAGACTCGCTAAAAACTGTAAAACAAAATTCCAAATTTCGATCCGCCGCCGGTTGGGGGAGTAATTGGGACGACTCCAGCGGTATGCCTTCGGACGATAGGGTACAGTGCCCCCTTTCCCTCCCAGGGCGAGAGGACCTCCCGATCGCCTCATTAATTTAGGACCTTCTGGAGTTTCAGGATTTGGGATAGGATCGTTTAAGAGTTCAGACACTCGATTTTGCGACTGCTATATCTAATCGGTCGATAATTAATGATGACAAAGATTAGTTCGGATTCAGGATCAAGAATCCGGCTTAAGGTTCCACAGGATGCGGCGATCGCGCCAGGGTCTGTCAGTCCCTTAACTCAAGAACGGCTTCGGTAAAGCTGTAACTGAGCGCGAACTTGGGCAATTTCTGCCCGCAACTCATCAATAGTTGCTTGGAGATCCCCCGGTTCAGGAATAGGGCTGCCGATTGAACTCGACATCCCCGAGTTCGCTGGCGAGTTCATCGCGAAACCTGATTCGCGAGTTGCTCGTTCCATCACCTCTTGGGTGAATAAACGCAGACGCTCTCTTTGTTCCGCATCAAATTTACCCAAATCGCTCAGGGCATTGGTTAGAGTTTTTTCTAGCTCGTGGTAAAGCGCTTGGGACAAGGCTCTCCCCACAAAAAAGGCATCGACTACGGGTTTACTCATCTCAATTATTATACGCAGGCTTCCGTAAAGAATTATAACGTTGATGAGTCCGATGACGCAGGCTCTAACGGGTTGTCTTAGGGCTAAAAACAACCTTGAGAGAATATTTCACTGGCATTTCTGGCTTCAAAACTCTAAAAAGACGCCCTAAGTAAGGGGGCTTCAGGCGATCGCCTCAGACTATGGCAACGGTTCTAATACAGTTTGAATCCTATTTGACCGTTAATCCCTCGGAGGTTGTGGTATCCCGCCCCAAAGAAAAAGTTACCATCGGGCCTAATTTGCACCCCAGCAGAATAAGCAAACTCTTGTCCACTAGAATTCGAGTTGTTGTAAAGTCCTACCCCGACATAGCCGGAAATCTCTCCTATCAAGGGTGGGCTGAGAAATTTCATCACGTCAATCCCCACCGCACTCTCATCAGTCAACCCCAGTTCTAACCCTAAGCCCAATCCTCGTACTCCCACAGAAAAGGTCGGTTCACTCTCTTGCACGCCTACGGAAACCCAGGGTTGCGGTAACAGTTGCGCCTTGGCGCTACTAGGGGCGAGGATTAGGGTCGATAATCCCAACAGGGTTGAATAAAGCAGGGTATTTTTCATCACTTTTCTTCTGGGTTCTCCCAGAATTGTTAGGAAGTCTTGATTTTTTATGCTTCATCATACCTTGGGTATCCTGGAAACAGCTGGAGCGACCGACTCTGAAAGGGTTTGAGAGGGAATCAAGCCCCGTTGGGGGTGTTTTTCCGGTTACCCGCACTCTCAAGGGTGGAGGTGCACCGGACAAAGCCCGCCTGTGGGGGCTACTTGATCAACCTAACGTTTCATACAGGGATGGAGTTGAATAACAACCTCGCCCGCAACTTTAATGCTTGATTAGTCCCAAAATAATCTGTGCCGCCCGATCGCAAACTCCCGGTTCTCCCAATGCTTCTCGCATTTCCTGATAGTCTTGTTGCATTTGCTGTCGGCGATCGGGATTTTCTAGTAATTCCAACGCTTCCTGAACGATGTTCGCGGCTGTGGCTGACTCTTGCAGCAATTCGGGAACGATGGATTTCATTAAAACGAGGTTAGGGGCGGACATGAAGGGGATGGAAAATTTGAGAAGATGCCGCGCAATCCAGGCGGTGAGGGGATTGACCCGGTAGATCACGACTTGGGGGATGTTTAAGAGGGCAATTTCTAAATTGACGGTTCCAGATTTGGTAATCGCTAAGTCAGCACCAGCGATCGCCATACGACTTTGACTCGCGTCCACCAATTTAGCCCGCAATCCATAACGCTGAATCTCAGTTTCTAGGGTGGGGCGATATTTTTCCCAGGATAAGGGGATATAAAACTGGGCTGAGGGATAGTGTGCTTGGATCTGTTGTGCCGCCTCAAACATCACGGGTAACAGATAGTGGAGTTCTTGTTGTCGGGAGGCGGGGAGAAGGGCGATCGCCAGTTCCTCGGAGTCAATTCCCAAAGTTTGACGCGCCTGTTCTCGGGTTGGGGCATTTTCCAGGACATCAATAAATGGATGCCCCACCCAATCGACTTCTGCGCCATGTTCTTGGTAATAACGCGCTTCTATGGGAAAAATGGCGAGGAGGCGATCGCAGAGTCCCACAATCTGAGTCGTCGTGCGATCGCCCAAAGACCAAGCCCACTCCTGGGGGGCAATATAATAAATTCGCGGCACCTGGGGTAAGTGCCTCTTGGCAAAATTCCCAATCCCCAGATTTGGACCGATATAATCAATCAGGATAATCACATCTGGGGGGGAGTTGCGCAGATAGGCTTTAGCACAGCGCTGGATTTGCACAGTGGGCCAAATATAGGGCAAGGATTCGAGAATCCCGATGGAACCAATCCCCGTCGTATCTCCGAGAATGACTGCACCGGCTTGGGCCATTTTTGCCCCACCCAAGGCCATAATTTTTAGGGGTATCCCGGCAGATTGAGCCTGACGATAGAGGGCTTCTACCAACATTGCCCCTTGCATATCCCCAGACACCTCCCCGGTGCTGATAAAAATTGTTGCCACTTGCGACCCCTTCCCTTATTCGTGACTCGAACCGCGTTGCCGTCCGGGAATCGGACCTCGGCGATCGGCAGTGATGGACTGACGCAGGAACTCTGACAGATGGAGGAGATAGGGGGTCTGGGGCAGTTCCGTTAAGTGTTCCAGGGCCTGTTTAAACGAGTCCTCAGAACGGTAAATCAGGCGAAAGGCTTTTTTGAGCAGACTCAGGTCATCCGGGGAGAGTCCGGCGCGTTTGAGACCGATCTGATTGAGCGCGCGCACCCGAGAGGGATTGCCCTCGACCAACATATAGTGCGGCACATCGCGATCGATCCGCGTCATCCCCCCCACCATTGCGAGTTCCCCAATATGCACGAACTGATGAATCCCCAAAACACCGCCAATTCGGGCATGATTTTCAATGCGAACGTGCCCAGCGAGTTGCACCGTATTGGTAATCACCACGCGATCGCCAATTTCACAGTTGTGGGCAATATGCACATAGGCCATCAACAAATTATCATTGCCGATGACCGTCGCCTCTCCCTCTCCCGTGGCTCGATTGATGGTGACATACTCGCGAATGGTGTTCCCATCGCCAATTTTTGTAAGACTTGAAGCCCCAGAATACTTGAGATCCTGTGGTTCAAACCCGATCGCTGCCCCTGGAAAAATACGATTGCGCGCCCCGATTTCCGTGCAACCCTCGATGGCGACATGAGGACCAATTGTCGTATCTGGACCTACTTTCACTTGGGCCCCAATCACGGCATAAGCTCCGACTTCAACAGTCGGGTGCAGTTCTGCATCCGGATGGATGACTGCCGTCGGATGAATCAGAGTTTTCATAAAATTACTTGAAGAAGGAAAAAGGAAGAAAAAAGAATCAACCCGCAACAGTGAACGGTCAACTGTTACCCAGGACTTAATTCTCAATTCTCAATTCTCAATTCTTCCCGCTCACTCCTCACTGAATAATTTCCCGTTTAATCTACTCGCGAGAACAGCAGTTCTCCTTCCGTCACCAATTGACCGTCCACTTCAGCCCGCGCTTGCATCTTAGCAATCCGCCGTTGGGAAACGCGCACCAGTTCGGTGGTCATCACCAGTTGATCCCCGGGAATGACTTGACGCCGGAAGCGGACTTTATCAATGCCTGCAAATAAAAACAGACTCCCCTCCATTCCTGGAAACTGAGTTAGCACCACACCGCCAACTTGCGCCATGGCTTCGACGATTAGCACCCCAGGCATAATCGGACGCCCGGGAAAGTGCCCTTGAAAATGAGGCTCGTTAAAGGTGACATTTTTAATCCCAACTGCCCGTTCTCCGGGAACATAATCGATAATCCGGTCCACTAAGGCAAAGGGATAACGGTGAGGAAGCAGTTGTTGGACTTCTTCTAGGGTAAAGGTGGTTTTTAGGACTGTCCCAGTCCCATTCGGGGAGGTATTTTCAGTTGTGCTCAGGGTAGACTCAGGTGATTGAACGGAATTAACTTCAATAGAAGTGGTCATGACTCGCTTAGGTCGATAGGGTCTGGATCGAGAGTGGAGAGAGTTATCAAAAGGCCCCGCCCGCCTCGTTAAATCTGGACCCGTGATTCTGCCAGGGCGCGCACAAGCTGGATATGCAGCTTATGACTCGCTTTGTAAGCAATAAAATGAGCCAGGGGCAGAGGGCCGAGCAAACTCAGATCTCCTACTAAGTCTAAAATTTTATGACGCACTGGTTCATTTGGAAATCGTAGAGGGGGATTTATCCACCCGGTTTCGCTGCAAACCAGAGCATTCTCTAAGCTACCACCCTTGATTAAACCGGCTGCCTGGAGTTGTTCGATTTGGCGGGCTAGACCAAAGGTGCGGGCGGGGGCGATGTCGGTAGCAAAGCTAGACTGACTGGGAGACCAACTGTGCCACTGGTTGCCGATCGCCGGTTCCGGAAAATCAATCCCATAACTAAATCGCAATTCCGGGGAAGGGATAGCTGAAACAAAGGCATCTCCTTCATAGATTGAAATTGCAGCGGGTAAAGGTGTAATTTTGGCCTCGGGACTGGGGTGGGTAGGAACTAGGCCCACTTGGGTGATCGCCTCCACCCAAGGCAACGCAGACCCATCCAATAAGGGTAATTCTGGTCCATCCACTTCAATACGCACATCCTCCACCCCCATTGCCATCAACGCCGCTAACAAATGCTCGACAGTTCGGATCGATGCCTCCGCGATCGCCAGTTCGGTGGAAAGCGTCGTTTGATGGACCGCATCAACCGTCGCCGGAATCACTGGACATCCAGGAAGATCCACCCGCACAAAGCAGCGTCCTTCTCCTCGTCCACCGGGCAGTATTTTCACATGGGTTAAGGTTCCCGTATGCAATCCCACTCCAGAGCATTCCACGGGTGCCACTAAACCCTGTGGAGTCCTCGATTGAACATCAAGCTGATGGGATGTGGGATTCATCAACTATTTAACCTCCTAGAATCGTTCGCCAAGACCAAAGTGGAACCGACTGTCTCCATCATCATTTAGGGCGAAATCCACCCGAATCGGCCCCAAGGGAGACTGGACTCGGAGTCCCAACCCATAGCCAAAGCCGCTGCCCGGTTTGTTGCGGGCCTCTGCGGGTCGTCCGGGAACGTTGCCGCCAGTTCCCAGGTCCGTGGCCGCATCAAAGAACAGTGCGCCACCCACTACGGAATAAATCGGGAAGCGATACTCGGCAGACCCTTGCACGAAACTACGCCCGGTTCCCACTCCCCCTTCATCGTAACCGCGCACGGTGGTGGTTCCCCCGAGGGAAAAGGCTTCGTAGGGTGGTAAATCTCCCAAGACTGTTCCGCCTTGAACGCTTAAAGCAAAGGTTTGAGGTCCTTCTGAAAAGCGAATTAAATTGATCGGGATGTAGTAGTTGTAACTCGCCCGGAGACGATTGAAGAAGATACTCCCTAGACCAATGGGAACCGATTGTTCGGTGCTGATGCGCAGGACACTCCCAGAGGTGGGCTGCAAGGCGCTATCGCGCAGATCTCGGGTGCCACTGAGTTGGAAGGTAAACAAATCATCTTTACCATCGCCACTAAAGCTCAAATCGTTTCCCGCTTCGTCAGTTCGGGCGATATCCCCATCATCATCTCGGGTACTGACTCGTTGATATTGAGTCCCGAGTGAGGCTCTCCAACCATTATCCAAGGGACGGGAAAAGGTGACTCCGCCGCCAAAACGCAGAATTCGTGGACGCCCTCCATCGTCGGGGAGTTCGATTTCTGGATCGCCCCCATCAAAAATAAAGGAGATCGATCGCCGTCGGAATAGATTGACGGTATAAGAGGTGCGACTTTCCCAACCCGCAATCCAGGGGTCGGTAAAGTTGACATCAAACAGCACCTCGCGCTGTCCGATTTGTAATTCGGTCCCTAATTTGAGGTTTCTCCCCAATAGGTTTTGTTCTTGCACGCTGAGGGTTCCGAATAAACCACTGGCGGAACTAATCCCGGCACCAGCGGCGATCGAGCCGGTACTGCGCTCTAATACATTGACGACGACCACCACGTTACGGGGATTTTGACCGGGGTTAAGGGAAATTTGGACATCTTCAAAAATCCCCAGTCCAAAGACCCGCTGTAAATCCCGTTCGATGGTTTGGCGGTTAAAGACTTCTCCCGGTTCAAGTTCGAGTTCCCGGGTGACAATGTATTCTTTGGTCCGTCCTCGAATGGGTTGCCCTTCCGCATCGACGAGTTCGCCTTCTTCATTGATGAACTGGATTTGAATATTCTCGACGACCCCTTCTGCGACTTCCAGAATGACGGTGCCATCAGCAGCGACTTGGGGGGTGTCAATGACTTGTGCCAAGACGTAGCCGTTTTCTTGATACCATTCGTTTAATTGTTTGATCCCTTCCTGGAAGTCGCGCAGGTTGAGGATATCCCCATATTGCTGGGCAAAAATTTCATCAATAACTTCTTGGGGAAGGACTTGATTTCCCCGGACTTCTACGCCGGTTAAAACGGGGTTGGATTCAACGACAAAGGTGACCCGGACACCGAGGGGGGTGTCTTGAGGTTCGGCCCGGACGTTGGAAAAAAAGCCGGTGGCAAAAATGGCGTTGATGTCCTGTTGCAGTTGCGATCGCGTGGTGGTTTGTCCTGGACGCAGGGAAATCACGCGATACACTTCGTCTTGGAGCTGCCCTTCTACGCCACTGACCACAACTTCAGCAACCAAGACTTGGGGTTCTGCTTGGGGGGCTGGTTGCGATCGGGGTGGAATTAAAGGAGGCGGTGTTGTGGGTTGTGGGGAGGGTTGGGGAGTGGGTTGCAGAGTCGGTTCTGCGTTGTCTTCGGGAGTATCTTCGGGGGTGGGTTCTGCGCTGTCTTCGGGAGTCTCTTCGGGGGTGGGTTCTGAGGTGTCTTCCGGGTTCTCTTCGGTGGGTTCTGAGGTGTCTTCGGGGGTGACTGGGCGAGTGGAGGGTTCAGTTTCTACGGCATCGGGTTCGCCTGGTGCGGTTGGGTTAGGGTCTTGGGCGATCGCCCGGTTCCAGTCCCCTGCTTGAGTGTTTAGGTCCGGCTGTTGTAAGGGTGGGGTGATCAACAGTTCGGCAGGTGATTGACTAGGCCGATCGCTCTGGGTCCCAATGGCGGTGATGATTTCTTCTTCTGAGGCGATCGCTGAAACTAAGGGGTCTTCCTCAACGGCGAGTTCCAATGCATTTGCGGGGGTCTCTTCTATGACATCCCCCTCGCTCAATTCTACTCCTGGCTGCTCTGCCTCTGATTCAAGCAAAACCATCTCAGGAGTAGGGGATAAGATCTCATCCCCTTGTCCCTCAATCACAGCTACATTGACTGCATCCCCATTCTCAATACTTTTAATCCCCTCCAGTATGGAAGATTTAGCCCGGTTTGCGGGTTCATCGGGCGATCGCTCGGCAGGGTCCATTGTCGGGGGGTCCTCTACTTCTATCGAGGGATCAGTGGTGGATTGGACCAAGAGGGTCGAGGTCTCTGCCTGACTGGGGTTGGCAAGACTGAGAATGGCACAAGTAGCAAGAACGGCTGACAAGACAGGAGATAAGCGCATGGGTTTAGTCGTTATTTGGCACGTCCAGAGAAACCAAAAGAAAGGATACAAGCGTGAGTCACTACAATTCCTGAAGGAAGTCAATTCTCCTCCCTTCTATATACTCAGGATACTCAGGCGTTAGGGCTAATTAATCCCTGAGAGTCTTAAATAGATAGATGAGAAAGCACCCGTTCAAGAACTTGCTGATAGGCATTTTCTACGTTTCCTAAATCCTGACGGAATCGGTCTTTATCCAGGATTCGGGCGGTGGGATCAGTCTGGGATTCGTCCCAGAGTCGGCAAGTATCAGGACTGATTTCATCGGCCAGAATTAGGTTCCCCTCGCTATCAAATCCGAACTCTAGTTTAAAGTCAACTAGGATAATTTGACACTGATGGAAAAATTCTGAGAGAATTTGGTTGATTTCCAATGCCATTGTCCGCAGTTGCTCTACTTCTTCTGGGGTGGCAAGCTCTAATAAAAACAGGCGATCGCGGGTTAGCAAGTGGTCCCCGAGTTCGTCTTTTTTATAGAAAAATTCTACGAGGGGCTGTTTGAGAACGGTTCCTTGGGGGATGCCGGTTTGCTTGCACAAACTTCCTGCCGCAATATTCCGGACGACGACCTCTAAGGGCACAATCTGCACCCGCTTGACGCGCATTTCGTTGGGACTGGTTTGCTCGATAAAATGGGTGGGGATTCCTTTGGATTCGAGCAGGTTAAACAGGGCCGTACCGATCGCACAGTTAATCTGCCCTTTTCCGACGATGGTCCCCCGTTTGAGCGCATTAAAGGCGGTGGCATCATCTTTAAACTGGGAGAGCACTACCTCCGGGTTTTCCGTGCTATATAAGATTTTCGCTTTGCCTTCATAAAGTTTTTCCATCGCCGCCATAACCGTTTTTGCTTTCTGATCAGTGAAGTTGGCACCCGTGAAGGGGGCCACAAATTCCACGACTTGAGGTCGCTCAATCATTTTATCGTTGTGTGGCGAGAATAATTCCAGGATCCTGAGCGGCGATCGCCTCCCCCTGACGATCACAAGGGGTTCATTAGACTTGTTACCAACTTTGGGATTGATCCTCAGAACCTCCCTCAACAACGCTAATCCCCTGAAGACTAGGGTCCTAGTAAAGTTTGACAACAACATTTTGTCAAGGGAGGTGATGAGCGATCTCGGTTTGGGGTAGGATAGTTTGGCCCTAGGTTTCCTTGGGACTGACAATCGGGAAAGATGTCCGAGATCGGGACATAAACCAGGGATTGACTTTTGGTACAACATGGACAAATCTGTAGAACAAAGAGACGCGATCGAAATTACGGGGCTGCGCTATTACGGCTACACGGGCTACTTGGCTGAGGAACGAATGCTTGGTCAATGGTTTGAAGTGGATTTAACCCTGTGGGTGGATTTAGTAGCGGTGGGAAATAGCGATCGCCTAGATGAAACTTTAGATTATCGGCAATTGGTTGACCGGGTTCGTCATCACATCGAAACCGCCAAGGTCAATACAATGGAACATTTGGCAACCCAAATTGCTCGCTCTATTCTCGAATGCGAGCAAGCGCAAAAAATTAGAGTGCGCTTGACGAAGGTTTCGGCTCCAATCCCCGATTTTTCAGGTAAAATCTCCGTGGAAATTACTCGGTCTCCCTTGGATTTTTTAAATTCATAAACCTCGGCTAAATTTGTGGTTGGAAACCGAAAGGATTGCGTAGGGTTTCCGAGAATGATACAGTACCAGAGCCGTTCATTCTCATGCTTGACCCCTCTGAGGGTTAAATTGAGCTGGTTTTGTTGCGATCGCTCCTATTCCGGGGAGTATCCCGTCATTCTTGAGGTAAAAAACATCAAAATCATTTCTTTGAAAGAATTAAAAAGCCCCCCTTAATCAGGGGCGTTGGGGGGATCACTCAGAAAACAAAAGCTAAAAGTTTATGCTTCTCCCCTCAAAATGAGTAGCTTTCAGTTTAGATTTATTAACAATATTACGGAGAACGAAAACATGGAGGATTGGCAATTAACAACCCCGGTTGCCTTGCTCATCTTTAACCGACCGGATACAACCGAACGAGTATTTGAGTCGATTCGTCAAGCGCAACCCTCACAGTTGTTAGTCATTGCCGATGGGCCGCGTCGCGATCGCCCCGGGGAAGCCGCAAAATGTGCAGCAACTCGGCAGATCATTGAGTGCGTAGACTGGGATTGTAAAGTCTTCAAGCATTATTCGGACATTAATTTAGGATGTAAATTGCGGGTTTCTAGTGGCATAGATTGGGTCTTTAATACTGTGGAAGAAGCTATCATCCTGGAAGATGACTGTCTACCCAATCAAAGTTTTTTTCGGTATTGTCAAGAACTTTTGACTCAATATCGCGATGATTCCCGAGTCATGCACATTGCTGGAAGCAATGAAGGAATTCCGGGGCAGAATCTACATGAAACTTACTATTTTTCCCGAAGAACTCATATTTGGGGCTGGGCAACTTGGCGCAGAGCGTGGCAAGCTTACTACGATGTTGATATGAAATTATGGCCCGAACTAAAACAGGCCAAAAAATTGGCAGAAATCATCGGAAATAAACGAGAAGCAGCGGTCAAAACCCAAGTTTTTGACTTGGTATATGAAAACCAACTCGATACCTGGGATCATCAATGGAACTTTGCCTGTCTTTATCATCAACAGTCTTCCATTTTACCCAATAAAAACTTGGTCTCTAATATTGGGTTTGGACACCAAGAAGCAACCCACACGATTAATCCGAGTAGTTTTGCAGACTTGCCTCGACAGGAACTCGATTTTCCCATGATCCATCCCCAACATTTCAGGCAAGATGGGGAAGCAGATGATCGATATTTTGAGGCGAGGCAAAACAATCAAGTCAAAAGTCTAATCCATTCTGACGAGTTGGCAGAGTGGGTATAACGCATCTGAGTCATCACCGGGATAGCCTGGGACGGACGGAGGTTGTTACACTAATCTCTATCGGAGATCATCAAAACCCTCCCTCCGTCTGTTTGTCGATTACCCCAGGGGTTATAAGTCATGCACGATCCATCATTGGTTTCACCCAGATCCATCGTTCAAACCTTTCCGTTAAGTACCGTAGGGGCGCTGGTTTGTGGTCCCAGTGGTCGGGTTTTAATTGCTAAAACTACGAAATGGCGAGGTTTGTGGGGAGTCCCCGGGGGTAAGGTGGATTGGGGGGAAACTCTGGAAGCGGCCTTATTACGGGAGTTTCGCGAAGAGGTAGGACTGGAACTGGTAGAGATTCGCTGGGCCTTGTTACAAGAAGCGGTCTTAGATCCGCAATTTTGTCGGGAAGCTCACTTTATTATGATGAACTATTATGCTCGTTCGACAACGGAAACGGTGATTCCCAATGATGAAATTGAGGCATGGGTTTGGGTCACGCCACAAGAAGCACTTACTTATTCTTTGAATACTTATACCCGGGTACTCGTTGAACATTATCTCAAGCTGAGTGATTGCTAACGCCAATGTGAATCGGTTATCAGTGTTCAGAACTGAGTAAAAACTGGCGTAATTCTGACCTTGAGTTCATCTTTAATCGGGGTTTGATGCCTTCCAAAAATCTATTCTTTACAAGCAAGGATTGACCATGAGTAATTTTAAGAATATCAAACGTCGCCAATTTCTGAAAATGAGTTCTTTGGCGATCGGAACCAGTATTTTGACCAGTTGTACGAATCAAGGGTCACAACCTTCCACCTCCACATCTAATGGAAAACTCGACAAAATTAAAGTGGGGTTAAGCTGGAAAGCGGAAGCTGAGTACGGCGGGTTTTATCAGGCGCTGGCAACGGGGATTTATCGAGACTATGGATTTGATGTAGAAATTAGACCCCTCCCCCCCCAAGGAAATGTGACTCAATTGTTGATGGGGGATTTGGTTGATTTTAGTATCGGACAAGCGGTGAATGCGCTACAAGCAGCAGATCAAGGTATCCCGAAAGTGACGATCGCAGCGATCTTTCAAAATGAAATTCAAGCCTTTTTAGCTCATCCCGGTGTTGGGAATGACTCTTTGGCCCAACTCAAAGGAAAACGGGTGTTTATTGTTCCGGGACTGAGTAGTATTTATTGGCCTTTTCTGGAAAAACAGTATGGTTATACTCAAGACCAACAACACCCCTATAATTTCAATGTCACCCCCTTTTTGTTAGATAAAAATTCGGTTCAACAGGGATTATTGACTTCCGAACCTTTTTTAATTGAAAAAGAAGGCGGGTTTAAGCCGGTAGTTTTACTGTTAAGTGAAACGGGATTAAATCCTTATAATTTCACCCTGGAAACGACTCATAAATTAATTGAATCTAAACCGGAGTTGGTGCATCGCTTTGTCGATGCTTCTATCAAAGGATGGTATAGCTATTTGGAAAATCCTGCCCTCGGAAATAAGTTAATTCAGCAAGATAATTCAGAAATGTCGGATGAGTTGCTGGCCTTTGCTTTGGGTAAAATAGCAGAGTATGATCTCATCAAGTCAGGAGATGCTAAAACCCTGGGGATTGGGGCGATGACGGATGAACGATGGAAAACGTTGTTTGACCAATTGGTAACTGCTGGGGTTTTACAGGATAAACCTAGCTATAAAAATGCCTACACTTTAGAGTTTATTAATAAGGGGGTAGACTATTATTTATAAAACCCTGCACCCTCAAGGGTGGGGCTAAACGGACTTAGCCTGCTTACGCAGGCTAAAAAAGAAAATTGACTTTTTACAACTGAATTTGGAATCAGCTTTTTTGAGTGACAAGAAAACATGATGAACCCTGAAACGGCGATTACTATCAGCCATGTAAGTAAGGTTTTTAATAATGGGGTAGTAGCTTTAAACGATGTAAATCTAAAGGTATATCGGGAAGATTTTGTGAGTTTAGTTGGCCCTTCTGGATGTGGAAAAAGTACGATTTTAAGAATTATTGCCGGACTCAGTGAGAGTAGCGAGGGACACATTGAATGGGCCGATCGCAGTTTGAAAGAACAGATTGCTTTTGTCTTTCAAGAACCAGCCTTAATGCCTTGGAGTACGGTAAAAAATAATATTCGCTTACCCCTCAAACTGATGGGAATCTCGAAAAGAATGGCGGATATCTCAATTGCCAAGACGTTGGAATTAGTGGGACTGGAAAAATTTGCTAATGCTTATCCCCGGCAGCTTTCTGGGGGGATGAAAATGCGGGTTTCTATTGCTCGGGCGATCGTCACTGAACCTCGGGTTTTACTGATGGATGAACCATTTGGTGCTTTGGATGATATCACCCGAACTAACCTGAATGATGAGTTACTTTCATTATGGAATCATCAGCGTCAAACCATTCTGTTTGTAACTCATAATATTTATGAAGCGGTTTATCTGTCTAAGCGAGTCGTAGTGATGGCGGCCAATCCGGGACGAGCGATCGCAGAGATTATTATCGATGAACCGTTACCTCGCACGGAAGCGTTTCGGACATCTGAGCGTTATCTCAACTATTGCCAACAGGTGTATGCGGCTTTATCGGAAGCAATGGATCCGCAATTCCATGAATCTCCCCGGCAATTTTTCTCGGTCTAATTCTGCTATCAAAGACCGGAATAATTCGAGGCATCTTTACAATAAAGAATGATCCTTGATCTTCGCTGAAGTCGTTCAATAAATCCGGGGATTCTTCCCCCTCCATCTGGCTCAATCGCCCTGAGTCTAGGAAGGTTTAAGGGGATTGAGGGGTCTCAATTGGGGAGCAGGATGCTCAGATTATTTTGGGCGAAATGGGTCAATATTTTGCTATAATTAATCCCTGATTCTTAGTTACGGTTTCCTTGAAGTAGGGTCAATCAACCAGAGTTCTAGCGCCGTTTTCTAGTGAATCTTACCCCTACGAGAAGGAGAAGCGGAATCATTTGGAGAAATCTTTAGCGGGACGAGTTGCCATTGTCACGGGAGCAGGTCGTGGGATTGGTGCCGCCACTGCTCGGCAGTTGGCACAGAGAGGCGCTGCAGTGGTCCTCGTCAGTCGGAGTGCGGAGCAACTGGAGGGGGTCAGAGAAGCGATCGCCGCTGAATGTGCGCCGGAGCAAGTGTTGGTTTATCCGGCGGATGTCAGTTCAGAGACACAGACCCTTGCTGTCTTTGATCAGGCGATCGCCACCTTCGGTCGAGTTGATATCTTAATTAATAATGCCGGAATGGTTCAAGTGACCGATTTTACCCAACTTGAACTGGCGGACTGGGAACGGATTATGGCGGTGAATGTAACCGGAATCTTTTTGTATTGCCGCGAGTTTTTTCGCCGTGCGATCGCTCAATCTCATGGCGGTGCGATCGTCAATGTCGCATCTCTCTCCGGTGTTCGCGGTCCCGACAAATTCCCAGGATTCACCAGTTACATTACCAGTAAATATGGGGTGGTTGGCATCACTGATTCCCTAGCAGTGGAAGGTAAACCCCACGGAATTCGTGTGAATAGTGTTTCCCCCGGTGCAGTGGATACCGCTCTTCTGAAACAAGCTGCGCCTTTTTTAAAAACCCAAACCACCCCAGATGATGTAGCTCGCACCATTGTTTTTTTGGCTGACGACTATCAAGCGCAATGTCTCACTGGCGCTAACCTTGAAATTTTTAGTAATGCTTAGGAGTTTTCTGTATGTCGATGATTTATATCACCCGTCGAGTCACTTTTTCGGCCTCTCATCGTCTCCATAGCGATGCCTTATCCGATGAAGAAAATCGGCGAATTTTTGGCAAATGTAACAATCCTAATGGTCATGGTCATAACTATGCCTTAAAGGTGACAGTTCGAGGAGAAGTGAATCCAGAAACGGGAATTGTCTTCAATTTCTTTGACCTTCAAGATGCCATTGATGCTGCAATTTTGGCGGAGGTGGATCACAAGCATATTAATTTAGATGTCCCTGCTTTCAAAGGGATTAATCCCACCGCTGAGAATATGGTAGTGGTCTTTTGGAATATGTTAGAACCTAAGCTACCCCCGGGGTTACTGTATGAAATGCAGTTGTATGAAACTGACAATGATCATGTGACCTATCGGGGAAACTAGAGACTGATACGGTCCGACCTAACTAGGTGACTGGTATAGTTGACCCCAGGGACAAGAAACCGGGTTCTTACCTTCAATGATAAATTGCCAAAATTTTTGATGGAAACCCGGTTTCTAAGTGATTTTTGAGCGATGCCTTTTGGGTCAATTGATGTATCTATTCTTTCAAATCCGGAGGGTTTAAATCCGGGTAGATAAAAGCAATTCATTGATTAATGAAACCCATAAAATGAACAAAGATATCACTTCAATGTTAGCAAAACTTAAGAAATATAAGTTATGGTCTTTGGATACTATTGCTCCAATTCTGGTGGGAATTCTAGTTCTTTCCGCTTGGGAAATTGGGGTAGAAGTAACTAATACACCCGTTTATTTATTACCCAAACCCTCGGTTATTGTCCAGGCTTTAATTAAGGATTGGCCGATTCTGTTTCCCGCTTTAATAATTACCTTGAAAATTACCGTAGTAGCTTTTATTACGGCTGCAATTTCGGGGTTAATGATTGCGGTTTTAATGTCTCAAAGTAAGTGGATTGAAAAAAGTCTGTATCCTTATGCGATTGTTTTACAGACTACTCCCATCGTGGCGATCGCACCTTTAATTATTATTTGGTTTAAAGACTATACCTTTGGCGCTTTGGTAACTTGTGCTTGGATAGTCGCCTTTTTTCCAATTATTTCTAATACCACCTTTGGTTTAAACAGCCTCGACCCCAACTTACGAGATTTATTTATCCTCTACAAAGCCTCACGCTGGCAAACCCTGTGGTATTTGAGACTCCCCAGCGCCTTACCCTATTTTTTATCAGGATTGCGAATTAGCGGGGGATTATCCTTAATTGGTGCCGTGGTTGCAGAATTTGTCGCCGGGAGTGGCGGGACCGATTCTGGGATTGCCTATCAAATGCTAATTGCCGGTTACAATCTGCAAATTCCGAGAATGTTTGCCGCTTTATTCCTGGTGACAATTCTGGGAATTCTGATTTTTAGTTTGTTATCAAAGATAACAGATTGGGTGCTAGGGGAATGGCATGAAGGGTCAATCAAACGGGATAGTTAAGAAACCCTTTTTATCAGAATTATGTTACTTTGTGGTCATCGTATGAACGCCATCCCAGTCTTCTGGTGGTGGTATTTTAAGATAATCTTCCGCTCTTTGAATGTGAATTTTTACCGCTTGATCTTCCGGGTAAATTGCGCCTGCGGATTGAAAAAAGGTAATTGATTCTAGGAAATTTTGGGAGACATAGGCGGCACGTCCGGCGCTATAAAACTCTAAGAATTTCTCTTTTTCAGCATCTAGGGGAGTCTGCCGATCGCCGATTAATTCATAAATCCCTACGGCCTGATTTTTTCCCTTGACTCGAATCTTATCTAACTCTCTAACCCATATCCGATCGCTACAAAGTTGATAAGTAAATTCGCTGATAATAATATCACATTTATATTCTTTTGTCACGCTTTCTAACCGCGCACTTAAATTCACCCCATCCCCAATTACCGTATAATCCATCCGCTTTTGACTACCAATATTTCCAGACACTACCTCCCCAGAACTAATGCCGATGCCAATGCGAATATTATGTTCTTTTTGCCGCTTATTAAATTCATCTAAACGCCGACGCATATCTAACGCGGATTGGACGGCTTTCCATGCGTGTTCTTTAAGCGGTAACGGCGCACCAAATACTGCCATTAACGCATCTCCAATAAATTTATCCAAGGTTCCATCGCAGTTAAACACCGCTTCTACCATGGTCTCGAAATAGTTATTTAAAAGGGAGACAACTTCTGCCGCTTCCAAGTTTTCCGTCAGGGTTGTATAACCGCGAATATCTGAGAATAAAATGGTGACTTCTTTGCGTTCTCCCACCATTAAGGCATCTTCCCCTAATGCCATCACTCGTTCTGCTACCCCGGGAGTCATGTAGCGATACATGGTGGTTTTCATACGTTTTTCTCGGCTGATATCTTCTAACACCACTAATCCACCGCGCACTCCCCCTTCCGGGTTGGTTAACGGATTCACCGTGAGATTGAGACTGCGTTCAATTTCTTTAACTTGACTTTTGGGGTATTTTACAGCATTTTCATCGGTTTCATTCCACGCAATGTAAGACTCAGGATTGTTGCGATCGCCTATCACCAAAATCGCACTCTCCATATTCGTTTCATCTACCTTGACTAACCCAATAGTCAGACTTTGTTCCGGCACAAAATGCCTTGCTGCATTTTGCAACGCATCCTGTAAGCGAAATCTCAGATGGTCAATTGGAACGACTTCCCAAACATAGCGGCCTTGTAACTTTTGCTGCCACAACAGCAATTTTTGCTTATTTTCCCGCTGAATCTGAAACTGGCGATCGCTCTCCTTGCGGTCATCCCTTTGAATCGGACATCCCAGC
This sequence comes from uncultured Oscillatoriaceae bacterium, assembly GCA_965650385.1. GTDB lineage: Bacteria > Cyanobacteriota > Cyanobacteriia > Cyanobacteriales > Laspinemataceae > Laspinema. The sequence goes on along the minus strand of CBFGOM010000031.1, from coordinate 11,751 downwards.
AATTCTAAGGCCGCCTCATTAATGGTTACAATTCTCCCATCCATATTGGTGGAAATCACCGCATCGGAAAGGCTTTCTAAAATATCTTTTTGATATTGTTTCTCTAGCAAAACACTCTCAAACAATTGCGCATTTTGTAATGCAATTCCCGCTTGTGCATTAAACGCACGCAAAAAGGCTTCATCAGAAGAATTAAAACTTCCCTTTTGTTTATTAATCAGTTGGGTTACCCCAATTAACTCTCCCGAGGCATTATAAACCGGCATACAAAGAATCGTAGCAGTTTGATACCCCGTTTTACGGTCCGTGGTGGGGTCAAAGCGGGGGTCAAGATAGGCATCATGAATATTCAGAGTTTGACCCGTAGAGGCGACATAACCGGCAATCCCACGATTTGCCGGAATCCGGATTTCTACCATCGTTTTGCCATCTGCCTTGGCAACTTTCGTCCAGAGTTCACCTGTTTCCTTGCTGAGTAAAAATAGGGTACTGCGATCGGCCTGCATTAAATCCTTGGCGCGGTCCATCACAGCGCGTAACGTCGTTTCTAGGTCCAAACTTTGACCTAAAGTCGTTGTTGCTTCCAGTAACGCACTGACCCCGCGTTGATTTCTTGCTGCCACATAAAAAGACTGACAACTTTCCAGAATAATCGCAATAGAAGAAGCAAACCCGGCAAATTGAAGCTGATCCTCCCGGTTGAATGGAACTTCGCCGATTTTATTCAAAACCTGGACCACCGCCACTACGCGATCAGGGTCTTTGCTGCTAAAAATCGGTTCACACAGTAGATTTCGTGGGTCACATCCCGGCGGTTCATCAACTTCTGCTTGAAATAAAGGATGATGACGAACATCGGCAATATTGACACTTTCTCCATTGCAGGCAACATGACCAAGAATACCAATATGGATGGGTAATCGGATTTCGGCACTTTTGCCGGTTTCATCTTGGCTAATTTTGGACCAAAGTTGTTCTTTTTCTTGGTCAATTAAAAAAATAGTCGTGCGTTCCGCTTGCAAGATTTGACTAATTTTGAGCGTGAAGGCATCAAGAAGTTGTTCTAAAAGAATTTCAAGTGCTTCATTATTAATCAGATCGATCGCCAGCAGACATTGTTGAAATTCTGCCGTAATAAAATCAAGGATGCAGACGAATTCCCCAACCTGCATATCCTTGACCCGCCGGGTCAACTCCCCCATGCGACCCACCCGAGTTAAAGCCGCTAGAACACTACCAGTGCCTGAAAATGTCATCTTTTATCAACGCTTACCGGCTTAGATTTGCCTGATCTCTATGGTACGCTACCCCTGGGAAATGTGGGGAGATGGGGGAGGTGGGGTAGATGGGGAGGATAGGGGAGATTTATCTCAAGTCTAAAAGCACCTCCGGTCCCCTCCCCTTGGCAAGGGGAGGGTTAGGGTGGGGTCTCCCGTCAGGTGGCGATCGCCACCTGACGCACTCTTACAGGTTTAAGCACCTGATATGAAGGCTGGAGAAACCCCTTTCTTCGTAAGGTAGTGATCGCATCCGTACGAGAACTCTCCATGTACCCATTCCTCTTGAGGCGCGATCGCACCTCAAGAGGACCCCACCCTAACCCTCCCCTTGCCAAGGGGAGGGGACCGGAAGTTCACTTAGACTTGAGGTAAATCTCTCCCAACTCCCCCATCAGGCAGCTAGAGGCAAACTACCCGCATCTAGGATGGTTTGGTAATAGCGCCGCAGTTGTGCAGTTGCTGCTTGCCATCCCCATTGTTCGGCTTCTTTGCGAGCATTTTGGCGGAGGGATTGGCGTTCGATTTGGTTGGAGAGGAGACGTTGGGTGGCGGCGATCGCACCGTTTTCGTCATCGGGATCAAATAGGTATCCATTGACCCCATCAGTAACAATATCCAGAATCCCCCCTCTAGCAGCAGCAACCACGGGACAACCCGCTGCCATCGCTTCTAACAGCACTAGACCCAGGGTTTCTGTTCTGGAAGGGAAAATAAAGGCATCGGCAGAAGCGAAGGCACTCGCCAATTCTTCGCCATGTAAATACCCGACAAAATGGGTGGGGGTTCCGGCAAAGTGTTGTTCGAGTTGTTGGCGGGTGGGTCCATCCCCAACTAAGGCTAATCTGGCATCAGGAATCGCTTCGAGGATGGGTTTAATGCGATCGATTTCTTTCTCGGCACCGAGTCGTCCCACATACAGCAACAGGGGACTCTCAGGATTCCCTTGACTGAGGCGATCGCGCATTTCTCGACTGGCTAAATGAGGTTGGAATAACTCCGTATCCACCCCCCGCTGCCATAAATCCACCCGTTCAATGTCATGATTTCGCAATTCTTCCACCATTGCCATTGAAGTGCATAGGTTCAATTCTGCTTGATTATGTGCCGCTTTGAGCAGTTCCCACAGCAAGGGTTCGAGCATTCCTAAGCCATAATGGTGCAAATATTTGGGGAGGTGGGTATGGTAGGAGGCAACCAAGGGAATTTTTAAGCTTTTGGCGTAGTAAATTCCGCCGAGTCCTAATACGGCAGGGTTCACAACATGAATTAAATCCGGTCTAAACGCTTCAAGTTTGCGCCGTAAAGATGGGGTGGGAAAGGCTAACTTGAGTTCTGGATACAAAGGTAAGGGATAGCCAGGAACACCGTAAACTTCAGCACCTTTGTATTCAGTAATGCCATAGTCGGGAGAAAAGACGAGGACCTGATCTCCTGCTCGTTGCAATTGTTCGACGGTGCGGCAAAGTCGGGTGACGATGCCATCAACTTTGGGATAAAAGGTTTCGGTAAAAAGTGCGATTCTCATAGCAAATTTTAGTTACGCAAGGGTTTTAGGGTAGCCTATGAGCAACTTCAGCATTTCCAATGGGTAAACGATCGGGCGAGTTTCTAGCTGTTGTCACTCGCGAGCTAGAAACTCGCATTTGTTTAAGAAATGTAAGCACACTATAGAATCCCGATCGCCTCAAAGGGAGGCACGGCAACCCTTACCAGAGTACATTAGTACCGTTTATGGTGATTCGACTTACTATTAATTCCACCTCCGGTTCTTTCCCTTTGCCAAGGGGAGGGAACCGGAAGTAAAAACCCTACTCTTGTAAGAGGCTGCACCCAGGATTTAACGATGCCAAGATACTTTTGGTAGAATCTGATTTTTGTCGATTCGGGTCTGGTATTTGACGGCGAAATTCAGCAGAGAATCGAGGAGGGAATCGGATAAATAATGGGGTTGTAAACCTAAATCCAGCAGTTTGGTATTTTTGGCATTAAAGTAATGTTCTTCGAGTTCGACTCTGGGGTTCTCCAGGTGGTCAATCTCAATTTTCAGTCCCATTGCCATCCCTGCTTGTTGCACCTTCGTTGCCAGTTCACCGATATTGAATAGTTCGGTAAATTGGTTAAAGACGCGGAATTGTCCCGGTTCTGCTGGGTTGGCGATCGCCAGTTCCATACAGCGCACCGTGTCCCGAATATCCAAAAATCCTCGGGTTTGTCCGCCTTTGCCATACACCGTTAGAGGATGTCCCACTGCTGCTTGAATGCAGAAGCGATTGAGTGCTGTTCCAAACACGCCATCATAATCGAGACGGTTGATCAGCATCTCATCCATGCCGGTTTCTTCTGTTAGGACCCCATAGACCACCCCTTGGTTCAAATCCGTGGCCCGCAGGCCCCAAATTTTGCACGCAAACTGGATATTGTGACTATCGTGAACCTTACTTAAGTGATAGAAACTTCCCGGTTGCTTCGGATAGGGGAGGGTATCTTTGCGCCCGTTATGCTCAATGGTGATATAGCCTTCTTCAATATCGATATTCGGCGTGCCATATTCGCCCATTGTGCCCAACTTGACCAGATGGCAATCTGGGAAATCTTCCTTCATGGCGTAAAGCAGATTCAGGGTTCCCACAACGTTATTCACTTGAGTGAGAACCGCATGGTCACGATCAATCATGGAGAAGGGGGCCGATCGCTGCTCACCAAAATGAACAATCGTATCCGGTTCAAACTGATGGAGGGCCTTACTTAAGAAAGCGTAATCCGTGATATCCCCAAGAAACAGATCAATAGACTTGCCCGTTAGATCGCGCCAACGCTGCAACCGTTGCTGAATCGGGGCGATCGGCGTTAGGGTTTCAACGCAGAGTTGCATATCCCAATGCCGACGCACCAAATTATCTAAAATTGCGACATCGTAACCGTGATTGGATAGGTAAAGCGCAGTTGCCCAACCGCAATAGCCGTCACCGCCAATAACCAGGACTCTCATAGGTAGATGAATCTTGCTTGCCAATACTCGGTAACTCTACCAGGTTTGTGCCACCTGTGGGAGATTTCCCCCCCGCGACTTGGCAGAATTCCGAAAAAAATCTGCATTAAGGAATACCAGACTCCAAAATCCCAGCGCATCCTAAAGGATGGGGCGTTTGCGGATGAAGGGTGCGGGTTTAGTATCAATTCACCACCACCTCATCGGAAAAACTCGCCACCCGCTTGTTGAAGACAAAAGGACCGGCAACGGAACCCCAAACCATCTCATCAGTCTCGGGGTCCAGTCCGCGATCGTGACTGATAAAGACATTTTCATCAATTTCAAACCGACTATCGAGATAGGTAGTACGATTCTTGCGAACCACAATGCAGCTTTTTCCGGGTTCCACCTCCCCCTGAAATTTGGATCCAGTCCATTCCGTAATGAACGTAGAACCGGCAATTTTTTCGAGCTTGTCAGGGGTAAGAGATTGGAGAAGCTGGCGATCGCGCGCGGCACCGTAGAAAGACGCCTCATCCTGGACCTTGTAGTTTTCGATTTCAATGCGATCGCCCTTCGGGACCAACTTCAACACCCGCACCCGATAGGGCTGATTCAACATAAAATCATAAGCCTGCTCTAAATAGAGACTAACCCCATCCAGGAACTCATAAGGCAGGGGGCGCATACAAACCCGAATATGGGCAAAAAACGGCGGATTATCGATCGCCTGGTCAAAATTGCTAAAATCTGACGCCATCCAACGCGCCAAAGTCAGAATATCAGTGGAATGAGTCATGGAACTGTTACCGCGTAAATTTTAGACTGGGGGCAGTTCTGCTTATTTTACGGCAACAACCTGACCCCGAGACACTCCAGACGAGAAACTGGAACCGTGACGAGGGCGATCGCCTCTCCCCGGACATTAAACACCTCTAAAATCCCCCCATCTTCACCCCCACTCGGTGAAGGTACATAATCAATTAAAGTAGCAATATCCCCCCCGGTGCCGATTAAATTCCTCCCAATCTTGTGTCAAAGCAATATCTTGATAAAGTTCAGGTTTCATAAAATTAACTCCTGTTAAGAAATCACACCAATCCATTAAAATTTAGGCTCTATTTTGGGTGGAGCAAAACCCTCACCCTATCAAAAATCACCTAACCCAATTATTCCTGATTTCCCTCCTCAGCAAACTGCTTCGCCTTAGCTTCCGGATCGAAATCTAACTCTGCATTCCACTTCAACGCTTTGCGGAACGTCTCTACTACCGCATCTACCTGACCCGCTCTGGCTTGCACCTCCCCTTCCCGGACTAAAACCGGGGCTGCTGCTGCCAAATTCGATGGCGTTTGACAAGTTTTTAACTTGTCCAATTCCGTGGGATGGGTCGCTAGATAATTTCCCAACCAATCGCACCCCCACTCCAGCAAATTATCCAAACTGCCCGCAGGCCAAATCCTGATGGTGTTGCCTCCTAAGACAGTGAGAATGCGCTTCCCATCTGAGCTAAAACTGGCATCCAAGACCTCATTCTCCTGCCCGGTGAATTCTGCCAGGAGTTGTCCACGCAGGTCCCACAATCGGGCGGTCTTGTCATCGGAGACGGTGAGGACGCGCTCCCCATCGGGACTGAAACTAGCACTTGTCACTGTACCCTGATGCCCGGTGAATTCTGTAAGGAGTTGGCCACGCAGGTCCCACAATCGGGCGGTTCTGTCCTGTGAGGCAGCAGTGATTATACGCTGCCCATCCGGGCTAAAACTGGCACTTAAAACGGGACCCTGATGCCCGGTGAGTTGTGCCAGGAACTGGCCATCGCGAGTCCATAACCAAGCACTATTGTCCTGACAGGTGGTGACGATGTGCTGCCCATCGGGGCTGAAACTGGCACGTCTGACGGGTAGGGGATGCTTTGCTTCCATTAGGAGTTGACCCTGTAGGTCCCACACCCGGGCGGTTCTGTCCTCTGAGGCAGTGAGGATCTGCTGCCCATCAGGGCTGAAACTCGCCCTCCAGACTATACCCTCATGCCCTTTGAGTTCAGCCAGGAGTGATCCTTTGCGGTCCCATATCCGGGGGATGTCATCCAAGGAAAGGGTCAGGATGCGCTCCCCATCGGAGCTGAAACTGCCTCTGCTTGATGCCTTTGGGTGCCCTAGGGGTTCCATCAGGAGTTGGCCCCGTAGGTCCCATAACCGGGCGGTTTTGTCCTTTGAAGTGGTGAGGATGTGCTGTCCATCCGGGCTAAAACTCGCACTGTTTATTAAGTCCTGATGCCCGGTGAGTTCAGCCACGAGCTGGCCATGCAGGTCCCAGAGCCGAGCGGTGTTGTCCTCTGAGGCAGTGAGGATGTGCTGTCCATCCGGACTGAGACTGGCACTTCTGATGGGTTTTTGATGCCTCATGAGTTGAGGCAGAAGTTGGCCGCTCAGGTCCCAAACCCGGGCAATATTATCCGTTGAGGTGGTGAGGATCTCTTGTCCATCTGGGCTGAAACTCGTGCTGTAGACTCGACCCGGATGGCCAGCGAGTGTTGCAATAATCTGTCCACTACGCTCCCAGACCCGGGCCGTTTTGTCATCTGAGGCGGTGAGGATGTATTTTCCATCCGGGCTGAAACTGGCGTTGGTTACTGTAGCCTGATGCCCGGTGAGTGTCACAACAAGTTGTCCACTACGCTCCCAGACCCGGACTGTTTTGTCATAGGCGGTGAGGATGTGTTTTCCATCAGGGCTAAAACTAAAATCGACTGTATTCCACCCACCAACCTGATGTTCAGGGAGTGTCGCTACAAGCTGGCCTCGCAGGTCCCAAATTCGGGTGTTGCCATCAAAACCCGTGGTCAGGATGTGGTTTCCATCGGGACTGAAAGTACCGTTTGTGGGACCCTGGTGACCTTTGAGAGTGGCAACAAGCTGACCTCGGCGGTCCCAGACTCGCACAGTTTCGTCATAGGAGGCAGTAACAATATATTTTCCATCCGGGCTGAAACTAGGACTATAGACCAGATCCTGATGGCCGGTGAGTGTGGCAATGAGCTGGCCACTCAGGTCCCAGACTCTCGCCGTTTGGTCCTTTGAGGCAATAACAATGAGTTTTCCATCCGGGCTGAAACTAGGACGGTAGACCAGACCCTGATGGCCAGTGAGTGTGGCAATGAGCTGGCCACTTAGGTCCCAAACCTGGGCGGTTTGGTCTGAGTTGGTGAGGATGTGTTTTCCATCGGGACTGAGCGTGACGTTTGGGTTTGGCCCGTGTTCGCCGGAGAGTGTGGTAACAAGCTGACCCCGGCGGTCCCAGATCCGGACGATTTCGTCCTTGGAGGTGGTGACGATATGTTTTTCATCGGGGCTGAAACTAGCACTGGTAACTGGACCCTGATGGCCGGTGAGTTCTGCCACAAGCTGGCCACTCCGGTCCCAGATCCAGGCGGTTTGGTCCGTGGAGGCAGTGAGGATCTGTTGTCCGTCTGCGCTGAAACTGGCACTGATAACCTTACCCTGATGCTGAAGTTGATTCCGTTGAGATATCTGGTTGATGAGGGTCTGTAAGGCCATGATCGGGATTACGGTGGGATAATCTGAGAGCGATCGCTTGTTTTTGACCAAGGCTTTTAAGTCTTCCGCTGCTCTGATCCGTGAGACTAATCCATCGATTTGGGAGGGTTCAAATTCTTGTAAGGCATTGAACCCTTGCCGTTCCAGTCTCAGGACTGCTTGGGTTTCCTTCAGGGTTTGAGAAGTTTTGATAGCCAATCCTCCCGTGATTATGGAAGTGATTACAGAAGCCACAAAAATTCCTCTTTTCCAGCGAATTTGTTTTGTCATGATTGTTGTGGTTTTGCTATCTGATGGGAGAGTGCATGGTAAGCAATTTTGCTCAATTGGGTCCCGATCAGCAGGACTCCCGGGGAACTACCTTTTCTCAATTATCTAATACAATGGCTAGATTGCTTGGGTTGTGGACTGGCTTGCTTGCTGGCGATCGCCCCGAGGAATGCGTTGAAACTACCCTAGTCCTGTTTTATCTCTAAAGCAATATTAGATTAGCTAATTTTTGCAGTTCTTCCGCTTCATTAAGGGCTGGATTGATATCAAACCACACCTCATCCCCCTCGCGATATTCAAAGACAAACATAGCGCGCAGAAGCATCTGATATTTGGGGTCTTGCTTGTTTAATCTTTTGGAGAACTTCACCTGCTGTAACAACTCCCATTCTTGTTCACCAATGGCTGCTATTAAGTCTTTCTTATAGGAAGAAATTACCTGTTCTAAGGCTTGCCGTTTCAGTGGCAAACACAACTCATCATGCTCTCTCACCCAACCGTATAATAAACCCCTTAAATTGCGGATATGACCTCCACTGATTTGGCACAACCGATCTAAGGCTTCAGCATTTTCAAAAACGAGCGGAATTGCCTCTAAACGCTGTTGTTCATTCAACTCAGGAAATGCTCTGATGAGAACCAGTTGTCGTAAGCGGGCCATTCCCTCTGGATGTTCACTGCCATCGCGCGATCGCACCGGGACCATTGGTAAGATTCTCAGTTCACCAAAGTGCTGAGTCAGGATTTCATAATGATTGGACAATAGGAGGGATATCGGTACGGTATAAATTATATGACAATTTAGCTTCGTTAAATATTCTCCTTGGTCAATAAATAAATATTCTTGCTGTACCTGGCCCCCGGGTAATCTAATGTTATTAATTCGGTCTAAACCGTCCATTATCACAACTAATCCTTGTTTTCCTTGGGATTTTATCTGGTTGATAAGGGGTTCGATTAACTCCTGATTTAGGGCCTCTATAAGCTGGCTTTTTTGGGAATCCCAAAGTCGATGCAGGATTTTGCGAACAGATGATTTTTTTAGAGAGGTTTTCATGACTTCTCTCATTTCTAGGGACCAAGTAAAAATATCTTTAGCTTGTCCTGGGTTTACCCTATCGCTTTCTGAAATTGTTTGTTTTATTTTTCCTTGAACGTCAAAATCCAAACTTTGCAAAGATTCGCGGGCAAATTTATTAAGTTTTTCGGGCGTCTTGATTTCTGGCGTCTTGATTTCTATTATCTCGAAACTTTGGACAATACGACAGGCGATCGCCAGCCAAATATCGACGATGAATACCGGAAGCATATTCAAGTCTTCATGAGCTTGCAAATAAACCACGTGAAACCCTGCAACTTCCAGTTTACGTTTCAATCGTAGTAGCTCCGTTGATTTTCCTGAACCAATATAGCTAGTCAAACCCGTACAAGTCGGCTCATTCGATGAAAGCTTAGTTGTTTTTTCATAAATTTTATTGACTTCATCTCCAATAAATTTAGATAAATCTACATAGTATTTAGCGTTTTTTGAAGCTGGAGACGTAAGCAAATTTGGCATGACATTAGTTGATTTATAAAATTGGAGAAAATTAAGTTCCATTTTATTGATTGCTGTATTGTTGCAGTCTACTTCAAGTATTGAAACCCCTGGAGTATTTTCAGGGTGGGTTTCTTCTCTATTATCTAATCAGAACCCTAAATTGGGTATATTTCGGTGAGGTTGTGACGCTTCTGGGACTGGCAGGCTTTATCTCAGGGGTGAAGTGCTTTATAATAATGAGATTGCACCCAGAAGGGGAAGCCGTAGCAGGGGAAACGCCTAAAAGCGCGATCGCCCCCAACTCAGAAATTGCACAGGAGCATCAAACCCCCCACAGTCGGGAGAAAAAGGAGCGTTAACGGTGACCATTGTCATCATCATGGGAGTATCGGGTTCGGGTAAAACCACCGTCGGGAAGCGTCTGGCAGAGGTGTTAGGGTGGCAGTTTATGGATGCCGATGATTTACATTCCCCAGAAAATGTGGAGAAGATGAGTCAGGGAATTCCGTTGAATGAGCGTGATCGCCTCCCTTGGTTAATGGCAATGCGTCAACACATCTGTGTTTGGTTAGAGCAAGATAAAAATGTAGTATTAGCTTGTTCGGCTTTGAAGCAATCTTATCGCGAAATTTTGGATTGTTCTTTGGAATCGATTAAGTTAGTTTATTTGAAGGGTTCCCCAGCAGTGATTCAGGAACGAATGCAGTTACGAACTGACCATTTTATGCCAGCGGATTTGTTGAATAGTCAATTGGAGGCGTTAGAAGAACCGACTCCCGATGAGGCGATTCATTTGGATATTTCTTTACCCGTTTCTGAGTTGGTGGAACAGATTTGTAGTGAGGTAAAGGGGTTGGGATGAGGGGGTTGGGGAGTGATCAAGAGGTAGAACCTGCACAATGCCAACAGGGAGTGCAGTCGCGGCGATCGCCACCCCATGAAGAGGGCAGTCTGATGGGATAATCACCATAAAGTCAATCAGAACTCCCTAGGGGTGAATCCAGTGTCTCCATTGCCTAGATAATAGAATGGTCTTTCCCTATTCGTGCAATGGAGACGACCAACCCTTATGAATCGACCTCTGAAGTTTTATGATGCTGAACAGCGTCCTTGGCCGAATTCACGCTTAGAGCAAACCAGTATTATCGGTCATACAACCCCTACCACGGTGCGTCTGTGGTTCCGGGTTTCTGAACCGGGGGAATACTGGTTGGTGGTGTCTTCTTGTCCCATTCCCACTCAAGGGATTCCTTTGTTGATTTTAGGCGATCGCCGTGAATACCAGTTGCGGTTGACCACTCCAACTCATACAGAAGAAGTTTTCCCAGAAATTGTTCTGCCAATCTCACTCACACCGGAAACTGACCTCACCGGGGTGATGGAACTGATGCATCTCACGCCGGATACTCGCTATTACTATGCGTTATTTGACCCAAATCGCGATTCTCCTTGGGAATTAGGACATGACCAACCCCTGTGGTTTGAGACCTTTCCGGAACATCCAAAAACCATCAATTTTGGCATTTATAGTTGTCATATGCCTTATGAAGGGCGGCAGCTTGCTAATGTGGAAATGTGGAACCAATTTGAGCAGGAGCTCTCCAAAGTGGATGCGCGATTTGTTTTAGCAACGGGAGATCAAGTCTATGTAGATGGTAACTCGGACTTGAGTATCTGGGAATGGTTGCGGAAGGTTAAATCTGACAATCCCACTCGTGAGGATATGATTACTTGGTATCGAGATATTTATCGCGGATATTGGGGGATTCCGGAAGTTCAACGCATTTATCGCCGCTTTCCGACTTATATGATTTGGGATGATCATGAAATTGTCGATGGATGGGGTTCTTATACGCCTGATGAACTGGCAGGATTACTAGATAGTTCCTGGCAATTGCGAAATACATCGAAACAATTGCAGTTTGCTGAGGAAATGTTTGAAGCGGCGCGACGAGTGTATTGGGAATATGAACATTCTCATAATCCTGAGACTGATTTTGTCAATCATCAGTTTGACTATGGATTTGATTGCGGGCGCTGTGGGTTTTATGTCTTAGATATGCGAGGACATCGCAATTACAATCGCAAGCACCAGCGGACTTTAGGATCAGAACAATGGCGTATAAGAAC
>CBFGOM010000030.1:0-38191 GCA_965650385.1 uncultured Oscillatoriaceae bacterium | reverse complement strand
CTCGGAGGCCCCCTGTTGAGATTTTTACTCCGGACATACCATAAAGCGTTTAAAATGAAATTACAGAGTGTGTAGATTTGTATCAAGTTCGGATTAAAAAACTCATGGCCCCTGCTGTTTTAATCGAAAACCTGCAAAAGCGTTACGGCACCGTTGAAGCGGTCAAAGACGTATCCTTCCAAATTGCTCCTGGTGAAATCTTCGGGCTGTTGGGTCCCAATGGTGCAGGGAAAACGACCACCATCCGCTGTTTATGTAGCTTGGTTACTCCCGATGCCGGTCGTCTGGAGGTTTCTGGCATCAATGTGGTGGCAAATCCTAAATTAGCCCGTACTAAGCTGGGTTATGTGGCCCAAGAAGTGGCGTTGGATAAGGTACTGACGGGTCGCGAACTGTTGGAATTGCAAGCGGCATTATATCATATTCCCAAATCTTTGGCAAGAGATAGAATTAAGACGGTCCTGGCCTTATTGGGATTGGACGAATGGGCCGATCGCCAAACGGGTAAATATTCCGGGGGTCTCAAGAAGCGGCTGGATTTGGCGGCAGGATTGTTACACCAACCGGATGTTTTAGTCTTGGATGAACCCACCGTGGGATTGGATATTGAGACGCGGATGGCGGTTTGGGGATTTCTGCGGCAGTTGCGCGAGAATGGGACAACGGTTTTGATTACCAGTCATTATCTGGAAGAAATTGATGCCCTAGCCGATCGCGTGGCAATTATCGATCGCGGTCAAGTGATTGATACGGGCACTCCCTCTGCTTTAAAAGATAAAGTTGGAGGCGATCGGATTACCCTGCGAATCCGGGAATTCTCGCCGATTGAAGAGGCGCAACAAGCCAAATCTTTACTTGAACCTCTCCCTTTTGTGGAAGAAATTATCATCAACAATGCTCAAGGAAATTCCTTGAATTTTGTGGTAAAATCCCAAAGTGATGCCCTATTAACCATTCAGCAAGCTTTACGGGATGCCGGTTTACCTACTTTTGGAATTGCCCAATCTCGACCCAGCTTAGATGATGTTTATTTGACCGCCACGGGTCGCACCCTGTTAGATGCAGAAATTGCCGCAGCAGGAACTCGGGACCCGAAAAAAGAACGCAAACAGAATATGCGATAACATCAGTTCCAATTCAGGTCGAATTGGACTTACCCTTCTAATTCAACTGCAAAAAATACCATAAACAATCAGATTATGAGTCAAACCGTTACACCGAATCCAGCTACAGCCTTGAGTAACCCCGGAGTAGAGATTCCGGCTAGTAACCCGCTTGGGGAATTTACTCAGGAAACTTTGGCCCTGACGAAACGGCTGTTTATTCAATTACAACGCCGTCCTTCTAGTTTAATTGCCGGGGTGATTCAGCCGTTGATGTGGTTGATTTTATTTGGTGCATTGTTTCAAAATGCTCCCCAAGGAATGTTTGGGGAGAGTGTGAATTATGCTCAATTTTTAGGAGCGGGAGTGATTGTCTTTACTGCCTTTTCTGGGGCATTAAATGCGGGATTGCCGATTATGTTCGATCGCGAATTCGGCTTTCTGAATCGCCTCCTGGTTGCCCCCCTCTCGACTCGATTTTCGATTGTCGTCGCTTCGGCAATTTATATTTTGTTGTTGAGCTTAATTCAAACTGCAGTCATTGTTACTGCCGGGGCCTTTATGGGGGCGGGATTACCGGGGGGATTTGGATTAGGGGCGATCGCCTTTATTACCCTGCTGCTCGTTTTAGGTGTCACGGGATTGAGTTTAGGATTAGCTTTCGCTTTACCGGGACATATCGAACTATTGGCGGTGATTTTTGTAATCAACTTGCCGCTATTGTTTGCGAGTACCGCATTAGCGCCCCTTTCCTTTATGCCGAAATGGTTGCAAATTGTTGCTACCTTGAATCCCCTCAGTTATGCGATCGAACCGATTCGCTATCTGTACCTCCATTCTGACTGGGCCCTGAGCAGTATCGTTATGCAGGCCCCTTGGGGAGAAGTTAGCTTTGGCGGGGCCTTGGGAATCCTTGCCGGATTTGCCGCCGTGGCATTATTGAGCATTCAACCCCTACTCCGGAGAACTTTTGCTTAGTAGAATGGTCAGTATAACTCATGGTTCACCTGACAAACCTATGAAATCGAAGTTTACTTTGAAGGCAACTGCTCGAATTTCACTCGGAACCCTGGGGGCGATCGCCTTGACTGCCCTAATGTTACCCGAGTCTGCGGCAGCAGAAGAAACAAACCGCGCCAGTGATTTACTAGAACCCCAAATTCAGCTTCAAAAAAATCCTTATGAATCAACCAGTGGGGAAGGACAGCAGATGGATGTCTTTGATCTGATTCATCGCGCTCAATTCGGAACCACCCGCAGTATGCAGGAGTTCAATCTCCAGCAACGGGAAAGCATTAATGATGCCGCAGCAGATTTCCGTTCCCGACAATTGGAAATGCTGCAAAACGATCAACAACCGGAACTTTCTGAAGAAGAAGCTTTACCCTCAGAGGGGTTAACTCCTGGGAGTAATCCTTAACTGAGTTCCATTTAGGAATGAGTCATAAACGCGGATGGAGTCCCTTCCATCGGCGTTTATTTTTATCAGAAATTAGGCCAAACTCTTATCCCTCATTCAGGCAATTTATAGGGGGAGATTAAGCGCGGATTCTAACCGGTTGGCTAAATCAATAATGTCATCTTTTCTAGGAATTTCCTCGACCCAGTGGCTAGGAATGGCAGCAAATCCATGTTCAATTCCAGCTAAACCCCCTGTAACCGCTGCCGTTGTATCGGTATCATCTCCCAAATTAACTGCGGTTAATACGGAGTCGGCATAAGAAGATGTATTTAACCAGGACCATAATGCCGCCTCCAGGGTATGAACAACATAGCCACTTGACTTAATTTCGTCCATCGGATAATCAGCAATGTTACCGCTGAATACTCGTTTAAAATGAGATAGTTCGCTGGAATAGGTGGGGGTTTGATAAATTTCTTGAATTTTTTCGATGCCTTGTAAATAGGCGGATTGGCGATCGCATCCAGCCAACAATTGGGCAGTAATACTCACATAAATTCCACAAGCTATTTGTGAGCGAGGATGAGCGTGAGTGATGCAAGAGACGTCATGCACCCGCTGAATTAAATCTGCAAATGCTAAGGTTTGATGATAAAATGCTAGGGGTAAAATTCGCATCAATGAACCATTGCCATGATTCCGTTCTGAGTACCCCCCAGCTTGAACCGGGGGAATACCCCTTTTGAGACGATCAATTGCAGTCAGTGTCGTCATTCCCATATCAAATGCATGACCGTGTGGTGTCCAAAATCCCTCCTCACACCACTGGATAAAACAATCGGCGATCGCCTCTAGGGAAAATCCGCCACACATTGCCTCAGCCAAGCAAAACGTCAGTGAACTATCATCGGACCACAGAGAATAACGGCTCATTTCGGTTACAGGTTTCTTGACGCGTTCTTCTCGGCTAACAAATTGTACTGGAAATCCCAGTGCATCACCAATGCAGACACCCATTAACCCGGATAACACCGGGGAGTTCGACTCTAACATCAGCTTAAACCTTCAACAGGGATACTCCCCCAATGTACATCATGATGGGAGAATGATTGGACGCTAGGGAGAAGGGAATGCCTTGTCCCTACCGTTAAATCCAGCATTTTAGGTCCGGAAATTTCTGATAGAAGTGAGGAAGACTTAAGCCGATCGCACTTGTGCCAAGACTAACCCAAACCACTGATTTGAATCGGTCCAAGTTTTGACGGTAGTCAACCCTTGTGTTTGCAAATACTGACGCATTTCCTCTAAATCAAATTTCCGGGAAATTTCCGTGAGGATGGTTTCTTCCGGTTCAAATTCAACGGTTAAATCCAACGCGCGCAGTTGCACGGTTTGGGCGCGCCGACTTCGTAAGTGCATTTCAATTTGATGCTTTTCTTGGTTATAAAATGCCCAATGCTCAAACTGTTCCGGTTTAAAATTTGCATCAAATCGCCAATTCAAATGATGCAGAATATTTTGATTAAATTCTGCGGTTACTCCTTGAGCATCGTTATAAGCCGGTTCTAAAATGTCCGGAGATTTATGCAGGTCAATACCTAATAAGAAATATTCCCCTACTTTTAATGCCTGAACAATATCAGCAAAAAAGCGATCGCATTCTTCTCCGTTCAAATTTCCCAAGGTACTGCCTAAAAAGCAGAGGGTGCGGGTAGGCAAACTGGCCGGAGTCAAATTCGCTAAGGCGACTTCATAAGTGCTGACTAACCCATGCACCTGCAACGAGGGATAATCTAATAGTAACTGGTTGGCGCTACTTTCTAGCATTCCCCCACTGACATCAATCGGCAGATAGCGCAGGGGATACCCCAGATTTTTGTAAGCATCTAAAAGAATGCGAGTTTTGGTGGAACTGCCACTGCCCAGTTCTACAATTTCGCTTGAACCTGTGATTTGGGCAATTTCTGCCGAACAAGTCTGCAAAATTGCGGCTTCTGTCCGAGTGGGGTAATATTCAGGTAATTCACAGATTTGCTCAAATAAATCAGACCCGCGATCGTCATAAAAATAGCGGGGGGAAAGGGTTTTTTGCGTCTGGGTTAACCCCTGCATAACATCAGAACCGTTATCGATTTCTGGGGAAGAAACCGTGGGACAGACTAATCGTTCTAGTCGTAAGCGTTCCGATAGAATAGCAGGTTCAAAGTCAACCCGGGTGGCTAACTCTGAGGTATCAGACGGTTTTGCAAATTTCATCCGTATTTTTTAGGTGTGAGGCATAAACAAATGGGGGTCGCGGTTCTATCAGGTATCTCATTGCTGATAAGACTGATAGAGTTGCGATCGCCGTTCTTATATTGTCTCATTGTCTGGGAAGACTGGGCAGAAAAGTTCCTGCTTTAGGAATAAATTTTCTCACTAATCGCGAACTCTAATTAATCCGATAGGTTTGCATAATTCCCCTTAATCACTTCACCCTGCACAGCGAAATCCGGCTAAAATTTGTCGCATCCAAGGATGATACCAGTTACGGAAACTCCCACGCATCGCCCAAGGACGAGTCGCCCAACTGCTGCCGCGTAAGACGCGATGCTGTTGGTCAAAATAGGTTTGGGAGTATCCGGGGTAGGGATAAGGTTTAAATCCCGGATAGGGGGCAAACCAACTAGAGGTCCATTCCCAGACATTCCCCATCATGTCATAACATCCGTAGGCGCTAACGCCCAGGGGATATTGATTAACGGGGGTGGTTTGTGCGTGGTGATTATCATGATTGCAGCGATCGCCGGTGGGAAATTCATCCCCCCAAGGATAGATGCGCTGAGTCTGGTTCACCGGATCCCAGCAGGCCGCTTTTTCCCATTCCGCTTCTGTAGGGAGTCGTTTCCCGACAAATTTCGCGTATGCTTCCGCTTCATAGTAACTGACGCCACAGACGGGATGATGATTAAACGCCGGTTCCTCTCGCCAATACAGCGGTTGAGTCACGTGGGTCCGTTGTAACCACTCCCAACCGGCCTTAGACCACCATTCCTGGGTTTGATATCCTCCCCATTGTATAAATTGCCGATAGTGTTCACAGGTGACGGGATAGGGGTCAATGGTATAATCTGGCAGGTACAATCGTTGGGGAGATTGCTCGTTATCTAAGGCATCGGGTCTATCGCTTCCCAACCAAAACTCTCCGGCAGGAATGGGAATCCCTTGAGTCTGCAATTTTGAAGCGTTAGAAATCGCCTCCTCTCCTCTTCCCATCGCCCAGTTCTGCAATTGTAAAACAAAGGCGATGGTTTCCGTATGCTGACTTTCATGCTGGAGGATAAACCGCCAAATTCGCTCTTGTTTTTCCAAATCAGCGGTTTTTAAATACGCTAAAACCTGCGATCGCACTGCGGAAATATAATCCAGAATCTCTGACAACGGAGGCAACTGAACCCGTTGATGTTTCGGCACTCCATCTTGTGCCATCAGTTGCCGATACTGGGGAAATAACGGCGCAATTCTTGCCTCTCGTTCCAGCAACCATAATCCTTCCGTAAATCCAATATGTCCTAAGTGCCAACCCACGGGACTAAAATCGGGATGGACTTGACAGCGAAAGGTCGCGTCATCCATCGATTCAAACAGCTTGAGGGTGCCCTGACGACAGTGATGCATAGATTCTCGGAGTTCCTCTCTCACTACCTCCGGGTCACGGACTACCCCCGAGGCGATCGCGTTAGATTTGATGGATATTGATGTCAAGGTTCTCCCCCACCGTAATTATACTTTCTTCCGGACATTTATTCCAGTCTCCCTCGAACAACGGTTCCGAGGCGATGATCACCGACTCGGGAAAGTTCGGATCATCCCGTAACCAGTACAAAGACGGTGCACCCGTCTGATGTGCAAAGCGGGATGCCACCAATTGATATCCATCGGTAATGATAAAATTTGCGGAAAACTTTACCCCTTCGGGTCTAGCGAGTTCTGTTAATAGGGTTAAGGTACTGTGCAAGGCCGAAGTGAGAGGGGGATGAGATTGCCGGGGATAATCGGCGCTGACATCTAAAAGAGAGAGAAAGAGAGCAAAAATATGTTCCGTGTCCGTCGTTCCGCTGATTTGCTGATAAATATCATCAGTGAGTTTGTTGCGAATCGGACGATACAGGGTTTTGCGGAAGTTGTGGATAAACCCGTTATGCACTGCCATAATGCGGCGATCGCCAAAAGGCGGACAATTGCTCAAGGTCACATCTTGTCCGGCAGTTGCACTACGGACACATCCGAGAAAGGTTCCGGTTTCAATATACCGACTCAGATGCGGCAGGTTCGTATCATTCCAAATCGGCAGCAAATTTTTGTAGGTAAAGGGGTCACTCTCTCGGTCTGAATCATACCATCCGATGCCAAACCCATCCGCATTGACGACTCCGGAGGTCATCTCTCGGGGTTGATAGCTTTGCGCGACTAAGGAATGTTCAGGTTTTAGGAGTAGGCGATCGAGTTGAATCGGTCGGCCTAAGTAAGCAAGTAAACGACACATAGTAAATTTTTCATTTGACTCTGTAAAATTATAGAACAAATCAGTCCCGAGTGAAGTTTAACCCTTACTCGGGTGACTCAAAACCCTTGTCCAAATAGGCAACCTGCACAAAACTATGAAGTATATTGTTTTATTTATCATTTTGGGAACTGGACTGCTCACTTTGGGAGAGCAATTAGGTAGATTCGGATGGGGGTTCGCGTGGTTAGGGCTTGATTTTTTAATTGTCGCTGCTGCTTATCTAAAACTGGGGTATAAAATTTTTGGCAAGCGCTCAACCGATGGACAGTTGGGAATTTTTCCCGTTATCTTATTATTCCCTTACCTGTTATTTTGTTGGGGGTTTTGGCATTTACAGCGCCGATTTTTGAGGGAAGACTGTTATAATTATATTGCACCGGGATTGTGGATGGGGAGACGGGCTTTTGTAGATGAGTTACCCGCTGATATTAGCTTGTTAGTGGATTTAACTGCTGAATTTCCCGAACCTAAAGGGGCGCTAAAGGGGAAAGAATATCTTTGTTTGCCCACTTTAGATGCTCATGTTCCTGATGAGGGTGAATTCCGCGCCTTAGTCCAAAAAATTGCGGATTGGCCGGGAAATGTTTATATTCACTGTGCGATTGGACATGGGCGATCGGCCACGGTTGCTGCGGCAGTTTTAATGGCCCGAGGATTGGCAACCAATGCCCAGGAAGCGGAAGCCATGTTAAAGAAAGCCAGACCCTGGATTAAGTTAAATCACGCCCAGCGCCATTTATTAGAAAAAGTGGTGTTTTAATTCAGCAATAGACTGGGTGGAGGGACGTCTATCTTAAGTAGGTCAGGCTCAAAAACTTAATAATTTCCCCCTTTTTTATCTCAGTCATTTCCAGAGTTGGGGAATTGAATAGACCGATGAAATAAATACTCAATTCTCCAGCTTCATGAATCCCCCCAGGGAGATTTAATTCGGCGTAAATCTTTTATTTTATGGTGATATAAAAATATGTAAACATTTCAGGGTTATGCAGCGTCTATGCTATTTATTAGAACACAAATAGGAGTCAAGGAGTTATGAAATCTCAAAGAATTCTTTTTTCGTTGGTGTTAATGGGGTTGATTGGATTAATCGCTCCTTTAGGGGGGCTGAATGCTGCCGAAGTGACTCGGGCCGGGTTAGGTGCAGAGTCAGCAACCTTAATTGCTAAGGGCGATCGCCAGTTGAATTTGGATAATGTCCCCAGATCGGTGCAAAGTGCGGTAATTAGTGACCTGTCGCGCCGTCAAAATGTCCCCGAACGACAAATCCGGATTACGGAAGCGACCCGCCAAACTTGGACGGATTCCTGTCTGGGTTTGGGAGGACCGAATGAATTATGCGCTCAAGTGCGAACCGATGGATGGCGGATGGTACTTACCGAAAACAACAATCGATGGGTGTATCGCACCGATGAGAACGGGCGAACAGTCCGGCTAGAATCGGGACAGAATGCAGCGAGTACAGAATTACCGCGTGCCGTCTCCGATGCTGTCTTACAAGCGGTTTCTAGTCGGGCGCAGATGTCTATCAATAACTTTCGGATTGTGAAAGCAGTTCGCCAAACTTGGCCCGATGGTTGCCTGGGAGTTCCCCAATCCGGGTTCATGTGTACACAAGCGCTGGTTGAGGGATGGGAAGTGACCGTCATCAGCGATCGCGTTGCCGGTCAGCGATGGATTTATCGCACCGATAACTCCGGTCGTACTGTAATTTTATCCGAAGCTTACGATAGTCGGTCTAGCTTGCCGCGATCAGGTCCTAGTCCTGTCTTACAAGAGACAGCGAATCAGCCTCTGAAAAGTTTTTTGCAAATTCCCGCTAACGAAATGCCCAGTCCGTTAACCGAGGGAATGATCTTTCGCTCTATTTCTAGTGGGGGATTTACTGGACAGACGCTAGAAACGGTCCTGATGGAGGATGGTACATTAATCCAAGTCTTACAAGGACCCGCTAATGCCAATGATTCGGGGCGTCGCGTGGGTCGGATTTCCCCCCAAGAAGTGAACCAGTTTCAACGGTTGCTTTCCCGCCAATTTGATCGTTATAACGGTTTGGATGTACCTGCACCGAGTGGAAGTGCCGACTATATTACCGTCATCTTTTCTAGCCGTTCGAGTACGATTCGCTATGCCGACATCAGCCAAGAACAGCTACCCGCTCGTTTACGGTCGGTGATTCAATCATGGAATCGCATTGCGAGTCAAATTGGACGGTAAAGGGTTCGATTAAATTGGGATGAAAATGAGGCAGTTCTGGACGAGTCGGAGTGACTTCAGACGAGTGGAATGGAGACGTTAGAAACGGGGTTTTTATTCGGATTAGGTGACTAATTTACCTCAAGATTGTCCAGAAACCTGGTGTTTTTTCCAACTTATTTCAGAGTGAATCAATCGTTTAGAGCGACGAGATGGAAGAGGGTCCCTGGGATCTAGCCGGGGGTTAATTGAATCTAGGTAGCCTAGACTACAAACGGGCAGCACGATTTGCTTTCTTCAGGCGATCGCACTGCCCGTCTTAATTGAGGTGACATATCTGGTTCCCGTTTAAAATATACCTAGAGCGGGGTTTACATAAACGCCGAATGAGTATGGGGGCAGGTTCGGATCAAACTGCGATCGCAAATTTCCTGCAATTACTCGGATCCCTGTACAGAAAAGCATCGGTTATGAGTGATATCTTCTCATTTAAAGTCCGCTTAAATAACCGGGGAAAGTCTGTGATTTAGCATTCAGTGGTAGGATTATCCCAGAACTCGCAGCGGCTGCGATTGAAGTAACGTTTGCGGAACTTGCAGCCTGGGTATTGTTGTCTAAATTGACATCTGAGGTTTGGTCCGATCGCGCAAACTCCATTGCGATCTTTCCCCCAGGATGCCACGTGCAATCTGGGTTAATTCCAACAGGCATTTAGGCATCGCCAATAACGGAGCAGTGCTATGAACCACGACGAACAACGCCGTAAAAAACAGCCTAACCCGCTGGTACTCGCCGTCATGCTGACAGGTGTCTTACTCCTAGAGGTACATCCCAAAGCCACTTCTAGTGCGAGTGCAGTCAGCGATCCGATGGCGATCGCTGGGCAACTTGTGCGCAACACGCGCAATCTCCTCCGTCAAACGATTGACCCGTACCGTCTCCCGGATGCAGTGAGTCAGGCGGTTCAACAAGACCTTTCCCTCAAACTAGGAATTCCCGCTTCTGAACTCTCCATTACCGAGTACAGTCTCGAATCGCACCCTTTGCAGTGCCACAACAACACGGATTCCCCCCTTGATTGTACCGATACCACCCTCCATCAATGGCGGATTGTCGTCTCTGATCGCTGGGTCTATCACAGCGATCCCCAGGGACAGACCCTGAAACTGGAAACCCCGGATGTGCCGGTGGGTTACCTCCCCGCAGAGGTTGCCAATGCCGTCTTAGAAGCCTCCGCCCGTCGTTCCGGGTTGGACCTCGCTGACCTCAGTATTACCGAAATTCAGGTCCGGGATTGGCCGAATCTCTGCCTAGAGGTAGAGGCTTCGAGTCAAAAGTGTCATCCACAGACGGTATCGGGTTGGCAGATTGCGATCGCCGCTGGTCAGGAACGCCTCGTTTATCAAGTGGATCGTTCAGGGGAAATGATCTTATTCAATCCGGTCTTATCTTCCACCGTTGATACCTTGATGCAGGCCCCTTTGCCCTCGGGTTTAGCCACCTTAGTTAAAGCGGACCTGGCTAAAAATGTAGGAATTTCACCGGAACAAGTCGAAGTTGCCGAATATAGCCCCCAAATTTGGACTGATAGTTGTCTGGGATTGCTTCATTCCCAAGCCGTCTGCGATCGCAACAGGGTCAGCGGCTGGCGAATCGTCTTATCTAATGCTGGCACTCGCTGGGTTTATCGCACCGATGCTACCGGCAAAACCCTCGGCTTAGAAACCGCAATTTCGGAACATCCTGACCCTAAAAACTAAGCCTTTAAACCCCCAATCCCCTTAATTTTTCCCTGATCCCAACTTTTCAACCCTACAAAAGGAAACCTCACCCCACCCCGTCGCGATCGGAATTTACTCCGGAAGCTGGCTTATTTTCCTGAACTTTAAACCCATCTTGATCGGGCAAGATTTGTCCGGATCATCGCCGATGGAACTTCCCCAAAAAAGGTTCCTAAACTCAGAAAAATCTCCGCCAATCGTGGTAATCTACCTCTCAAAAGGGGGGATTTCGTCTTTTCGGAAGTTCCCCTCTATCAAGCTTTCTGTGCTCCAAGCCCCTTGATTAGCCATTTTCACCTTGATGAGGTCCATCTATTTTGCGCCTCCCTCGCCCACCTTAACAAGGGAGGAGCCAGAGGAACACGGGGGGAACCTGAAAAATCCCCCTTTTTACGAAGAATTTAGGGCAATCCCTAATGGACTGCAGTGACAAGAGTAAAGGCTATCGCTTTTAAACTAAGGTATTCTACAGAGAAAGAAGCGCTTTCCTTCGTATCGTGTCTCGGTGGCTAAATATGCGAGGAGGCGCTTTCCTTGTTAAGGGAATCGAACTCCAGGAGGATTTTGCCATGTTACTATTCAAAAACCTGTCGATCGCCACCTGTTATGTACTCTTCGGCCTGACAGGTTTCATGCTTACAGGATGTCAAAACTTCAGTTTGGGTTCATCCGGAGATCTCAGGGTTGATCAGCCGGTGCGTTTAATTGCAGAAGCTGATCGCGAAGCTGTCTTTGTCAGCCTGCCCTCCCCTCTAAGCAACCCGAATCCGGACTTTTCTGCCGAAGTTTTAGAAATCGACCTGAACGGGAAGAAGCGCCGCATTGAGGTCACCCGTAAGCAAATTGAATATCCTGATTCGGTGACAGGGGAATCCAACTTGTTACATCTGTTGGGCTTTAATTGGGCGGGACGCCAACGCTGGATCCTTGATCCCCAGCATCCCTCCCCGCCATTCTGGCCCAATCCCCAAGACCCCTCCGTGCTGTTGTTTCAGCCTCAATTCAACCTGGGGGGTTTATATCTGCTGGATACAAACACGCTGGAAGTGAAGGCGATCGGCAACCA
This sequence comes from uncultured Oscillatoriaceae bacterium, assembly GCA_965650385.1. Classification (GTDB taxonomy): domain Bacteria; phylum Cyanobacteriota; class Cyanobacteriia; order Cyanobacteriales; family Laspinemataceae; genus Laspinema. The sequence continues at coordinate 26,097 of CBFGOM010000030.1, read as the reverse complement.
TCAGGCGCTACGGGAGACTATCTCGAAAACTAGGGCATTGCCCTCAACGCCCCCGCCTTCTAATTGCCAGGAATCTGCTTGCGAAGCTGGGGTGAGAATTCTCTACTGGGCTTCCGATCCCAATTGGTCCCCCGATGGTCGGATGATTGCCTTTACCTCGAATCGGGAAACCTTGGGATCAGCTTCTGATCTGAGTGTTTGGGTGTTGGATGTAGCAACAGGTAAAGCCCAAAAAACCTTGGGTAGGACAGGGGATAAGTATCGGATTTTTGGATGGACGGCCCAAGGTCAAATCTTGGCTTGGGAGTATAGCCAATTACCGAATTCATTGGTAGCTATCTCCCCTTCCACGGGAGAGCAGGAAGTTTTATTACAGGGTGAACACCTGGAATTCCTAGCCCTGAGTGATGATTACAAGACGTTACTCTATGCCAGCCGGCCCTCGGGGGAAAACTCCACTAGTAGCTTTGCTAAACTCTACGCCTTTTCAGCGGATACAGGGAAAAGCCAACTCCTGTTTGAAGAAACACCCATCGAACGGTTGTCTAGTATCCGCCCAGATTTCTCAGAACAAAGCGATCGCGTAGTGGCAGTCCTCAGTGATAGTATCGGAGGTCACACCCTCTGGGTTTATGATTTACCTCGCCAAATCAGTCAGCGGGTTTACCTCCCTTCGGGTAAACGACTCTTTGCCACAGAACGTAAACTGGAGTGGGCTGGAGAGCGTCTAGTTGTTCCTCTGGAAGATGTCAAAACTCAGACTTTCAGTACCCTCCTGATGACGGTTGACTTGTAACCTCCAGCTTCTGAGTCTGAGGGGAATTTTAAAGATTTCTTTAATCTACGGTTTTCCGGTCGGAATAAGCTTGTTTTTCCCAGCAGCCTTTGATAGAATTCGTTTTATACCTAGCAACTGGTTAGCCAAAACATGAGCGTTCACCCTCGACATTTACAGGGTTTGCAGACCCAACCTTCCCTGAGCAAAAGGTCAGCCCCATTAGACTCTGCGAGCGAAACCTTTTATTATTTTGCTTACGGTTCTTGTATGTGTCCCGTGGATTTAAAACGATCGCTTGGGGAACCCACCCATCCATACACGATCGGTCCGGCTACTCTCAAAGGCTATCGGCTGCAATTTTCTGGGTATTCAACCTTACGAAATTGCGGCGTTCTCGATGTTGTCAAAGATCCCACAGCTTCGGTCGAAGGCGTTCTTTACCAACTCCCTTGGCGACTGTCCGATCGCCTGGATGAACGGGAAAAAGGCTATCATCGTGAAGCGATCGAAATCTATTCAGCTCACCAAGTTTACCCCAATGTTCGCACTTATACTGTAGCCCATAAACTTTCCGAAGAACTCCCCCCCAACGATTGGTACTTTCAGGTTGTCTTACGCGGGGCAGTTACCTGTGGACTCCCGGAATCGTACTGCTGGCATCTATTCAACTATATGTATCAGTTGCAAACGCGCCCCAGTCAAAACGCAACCCTCAAAAGTGCTTTAATTTCTGCGCAATTGCCTAGATGAAACAAGCCCTTCTACCCCTTAAAAAAACCCGTTTCTGTTACAAAAACGGGTGAGAACTCGGAGGATTTTCAATCTCCACCCCACCGGGGAGAGACCCAGAAGTTTAACTAACTGGAACAGTGCGCTGTTCTAGGGGAATCTCTATGCGATCGCCCGGTTTGGGGTCAATTGCTCGGGTGGAAAGCTGGTGTTTTGCCAACAAAGAGCGAAAATCTTCAATCGTTCCTTGGGCGCGAATCAGAGACATTAACAGCCCCTCAAAAATCACATCCCCTCCGGCGGCGGTCGGTAACATCACTTGGGGTTTCAGCATTTTAGCCAGTTCTAAAGCACTTTCTTTCCCTTTAATAATTGACCCCACCAAAGGGAGAGATAAATCAACAATGGGGGCGATCGCCACATCAATTTGACCTTCATTTTTCAGGGTCGCAGAATGAGACCCGTGGGGTTCATAATATAGACTCATACCCGTTTCTAAATCCCGGATAATATAGGCATTTTCCACCACAAAAGGGCCGATAGGTGAACCAGGAATCGCCTTAATTTCCAGTTGATTTCCTAAGTAAAAACTTTTCCCGTGCCCTAGGGCGGTGACTTGAGTATAATTTAACTCCTGGACTATCTTGGCTGCATTGACAGAAGCCACAATCGGAATCTGGCGATCGAGCTGTTTTAAGGTGGGGGGATGGGTGTGGTCTTCCAAACCCTGGGACAGTAAAATTAGATCGATATTGTCCGGGATGGAGCGAGGACTGCGGCGATCGCTTTTGAACAACCAAGGCTGGTTTCCAAATACTAATGGACCCACAAGCCACGGGTCAAGTAGGATCCGCTTAGAGGCTAATTCAATCAGCCACGAATTACTGTCTAACCAAGTCAAATACATAATCCGAACAATCTTATCTTATTGATAACGCCTTTCAATATTTTACGTCTTTGTTACAATTGCTTATCAGATTTTTAAGAATTGCCTTGGCGTAGGGGCTTGCATCCCATCCAACAAGACTGGACAGCAATCAAATCACTTCTGCTTCAACCCTTGTTTGTAGCGCTGAGGGATGAGTTGGGTTGGAAGAGTCACCGACTGCTCCAGTTTGTTGGCGATCGCTCTTTCTCAGAATCTCAAGAGGCTATCAGCTAAGAGGGGGGGGAAGATAGAAAATTGATCACCCGAGACTAGTTAATTATACGTTCCAACCTGTGCGGAGTCGTGCAAACCCCGGAAGTGAACAAACCACCGATTCTCCTCAGAATCCATAACCCTTTTCTTACCCGCGATCCCTGGTCAAAAAGATTCGATCCCTGCTGCTATTCCCCCTAATTTTTTCAGGCGATCGGCGACTTGCAAAAACGCACATACAGTAATGGTTTTCAGGCGTGGGCCCTAAAAATTTATCCCAATTTAGAATTCAAATCACACCGAGACAGCGCTTTAAATCACAAGTTGACTTGATAAAATACCCGATACTTGAGATAATAAAGTTAAAGAAATCATTACGTTTTCACGAGGGGAGAAAATGGTAATTCAGGGAAATTTCTACAAATTGACAATTTCAGAAATTTTTTGTCAAATCTGGCGCTCTGGAAAAATCACGTACCTAGAACGCTGGGGGTTAATGAGTGCGCTGCTCAAGGATTCACTAACCGAAGATGAAATGGACGCCATCAACCGCCTGCTTCATGCAGTCCGCCGTGGATGGTTACGAGTTGAAGAATAAACGCGCTTTAGCAAGCCTCAAGTGTCCTCCAGACCGCAATTGTCCAGATGAAGGGTGGTTAAACAGTAATCTGGGCTTGCGCTAAAAACAAATAAATTTTCAGTGGGCAGCGATTCATTAGAAGAAGAGCAAGATCGGGTTTCTCCAGTTTCTAAGGTATATTTTGGATTTTTTTAAAACCTAGACCCTCGCAGAATGCGCCCGTAGAGCGACCACGCTCCTAACTTCAGAGCTAATACAGCCGGGAACATCCAAAGCATACCAACTGCCGTATCCCGAGCGACTCCTATACTCCAACACTGGAGAAATGCCTAGTATTCGGACATTGTTCCCCGTCAACAGGTTTCGGCTCTCCATTCCAGAAGCCTTAGCTCCAGTAGATTCTACCCCTTTCTCCACAAGCTGAACACACCCAGCCAGATCCGGTAGTCACTCTATTAGATTGCAAAATCACGGATTGTTTCCCCTTTCCCCCCTTGATACTAAATCCGGTTGGTAAAAGTAGTTTTTCGCTCCACAGCCTGCGCCTGCGGGCTGCGTTCTGTGAGCCTCCAGGCTTTCCTTACGGAACGCTCATAGAACAGCCTGCGGGGTTTTTATAAACTTCCCAACCCGGAAGCTAGAGGAATAAATGTTGAATTGAAGGAGGCTTGAGAGAATTGTCAAAGCGGTATAAGTTGTGGTGACTGACCTAAAATTTTGTCTAAAAATCCCGTAACCTTTCCTGACCCAATCAAGGAACTCAAACGCGCACCCCACTTTCTGCCCTGAATTTGTTGTCAAATTCCCTACATTTTGTCAACAAACCAGGATACTAAGCGCTACTCAACGCGCACTTTAGCTGCGGGGTTTTCCATTGGGTTGAATCACCCCTTTTAATGTTGCTCCGCGAAGGTTGACATTGACTACATTGGCTTGAGAGAGGTTTGCGCCGGAAAGATTAGCCTTTGTCAAATCTGCATCCATCAAATGAGAACCCATCAGATTAGCCTCACTCAAGTTCGCTTCACTGAGATTGGTTTGAATCAGATATGCACCACTCAAGTTAGCAAGGCTGAGTTCAGCACCACTAAGGTTCGCGCCGGTCAGCAGTTTATGACTCAAGTCAACCCCGGTCAAATTAGCTCCACTACAGTTAATCCCACTCAATTGGGCATCCTTGAGGCACACCTCAGTCAAATCCGTTTGGCTCAAGTTGGCTTTGCTGAGATTTGCACCACAGAGGTTGGCTTCGCGAATATCTGCACCACTGAGGTTAGCCCAATTGAGATGAGCTTGACTGAGGTTGGCTTGCTTGAGATTGGCACCGGTGAGGTTGGCATGAGTTAGATCGGCGAGGTTCAAGTGACTTTGCTTGAGTTTCGCACCACTCAGATCAGCTTTACGCAGATTGGCTTCGGTTAAATCGGCTTTGTTGAGGCTGGCAAGAGTGAGATCTGCTTCTCGCAGATCCGCAGATTTCAGATTGGTTCCGATTAAGTAGGTTTGATTTAATTTGGCGTTATTGAGGTTGGCTCCGCTTAAATTGGCTCCGCTGACGTCTGCATTGGTGAGGTTGGCGCCACTGAGGTCGGCCCCACTGAGGTCGGCCCAATTCAGGTGAGTTCCCGCTAAGTTAGCCCCACTAAGGTTGGCGCCGGTGAGGTTCGCTCCACTCAGGCTGGCTCCGCTTAAATTGGCGCGGCTAAGATTTGCTCCACTCAAGTCGGCTTTGGTGAGGCTGGCTCCACCTAAGTACACGCCACTGAGGTTGGCTCCCCTTAAGTCGGCTTTGGCAAGACTCAGGCGATTAAAATCTCGGGTTCCTCCTGCATATTGCAGGAGGAGTTCTTCTTTGGAAAAGCTAAGTTTTGGTGCGCTCAGGAGGTCCGCCGTCATAGCTAAAATATTTTCTTATAATTATTTAATCTTTCTATTCAAATCTTACTCAAATTTACGGAGTCTGGGAAACCGAGTATTTTCTGAAATCTCATTACGTTTTGTAACGGATGCTTTCGGGCTGATGTCAGTAGGTTCAATTGAGTTGAATATCGATGAGATTGTCTGAAAAGTTGGAAGAGACAAATTCTCTAAAGTCCTTGTCTGTAAAGGGTTTTGCTTGAAGTTAAGCTAGGAATAATTTTAGAGAGGTTAGAAAAAGCTGCGCCAGTCCGGGGGCTAGTTTGGTGTAGAACAAGCATTCGGGTTACCGGCTCATTTTGCTTATCCTCTAAAAATGAGCGATCGCGGAGTGTTAGGGTCTTTTTCTACCCCTTTACAGGAGTTAATTTTAGGATTTACCTTTTTCACAGGGGGAGAAATTTACTAGAATTTGCGGATGACAAAGGGGATGATTTATGGTAGACGGTTGAATTAATACAGAGGAAGTTCACGGGGAAATGTCTTAGGGATTTGAACCCAGGGCGGTTCCTAACGGATAATAACCCCTTGAAGCCCAACCCTTGCAACACTCCGGAGATAAAAATGACGTTAACGCCTTCAACCATGCTGGCACTGGGAACCCCGGCACCGGATTTTCAACTTCCGGATGTGGTGACCAAAAAGACGATCTCCCTAGACACCTTTGGGAACAAAGCTGCACTGGTTGTCATGTTTATCTGCGAACATTGCCCGTTTGTCAAGCACGTTCAAGAAGAACTTGCCAAGATTGGCCGAGATTATCACGATCGCTCCGTGGGAATTGTAGCCATTAGTTCTAATTCCGTGGAGACGCATCCCCAGGATGCCCCGGAACATCTCAAAGCAATGGCCTTAAGGTTAGGATTTTCCTTTCCTTATTGTTACGATGAAACTCAACAGGTGGCGATCGCCTATACTGCCGCTTGCACCCCAGATTTTTTTGTCTTTGATGGCAGTCGCCACCTCGTGTATCGGGGTCAACTTGATGACAGTCGTCCAGGGAATAATCAACCCGTGACGGGAAAAGACTTGCGTGAGGCGATCGAGGCGGTATTGGCAGGAGGCCCCATCACTGAACCGCAAAAACCTAGCATTGGCTGCAATATTAAATGGAAACCCGGCTATGAACCGGCCTATTATGGGGCCGGGTAGGAACCGATCGCCCCAAGGGAGGAAAATCCTGGTCCGCGAAGCGCTATTCACCCAGAAAATAGCGCTTCTTGGATTAATGAGGTAACAGGAATCAGCCATTTTGCTTGACCCAGACGCCAAAGTGAGATATAATATAAGCCCAATTATTGAGCCGCCCGGACCCAGACGAGTCAAGGGCAAGGGTTGGGGTACAGACAGGCTAAGGAAGGTAACATAACCCCCAACACCTAGCATCACACCTAGGATAGAAGCCACAGAACAGAGAAGCCCGTAAATTTAAAGAAAGAACAATCGACTGCGATCGCAAACCGACCCCACAAAGATGGGGATTAACGGGCGATCGTCATCTTTGATTCTCTTTAAAAATTCGTGGTGAGAGACCCTATCAATATGCATTTAGAAGTATGGCCTGGTAAAGTCTATCCCTTGGGTTCCTACTGGGATGGAAAAGGAACAAATTTTGCTTTATTTAGTGAAAATGCCACCGCCGTAGAACTGTGTTTATTCGACAAAGACGGGAAAGAGCAAAGAGTTTCAATTACCGAAGTTGATAACCATGTCTGGCATGGCTACATCCCTGGAATCTCCCCGGGGCAGCGATATGGCTATCGAGTGCATGGGCCTTATGACCCCGGTGCAGGTCATCGATTTAACCCTAATAAACTACTCATCGACCCCTACGCCAAAGCCATTGAAGGAGACGTGATCAACGGGCCCGAACTCTCCGGTTATAACTGGGAATCTCCCGAGGAAGACCTCTCTTTCAGTGAAACCGATAGTGCTCATTTAATCCCCAAATCCATCGTGATTGATGAGTCCTTTGATTGGGAAGGAGACCAACTCTTAAGAACTCCCTTCCATGAAACCATCATTTACGAAACCCACGTTAAAGGATTTACCAAACTTCAACCGAATATCCCCGAAGAAGTGCGCGGAACCTATAGCGGTCTAGCGCATCCGGCGGTAATTTCTCACCTGCAAACCTTGGGGATTACGGCGATCGAACTGATGCCGGTTCATCACTTCCTCGCCTATCCTGGACATTTGGCGGATAAAGGACTCAAAAATTATTGGGGTTACGACTCGATTAATTTCTTCGCCCCTTATTCCGGTTATAGTTCCGCAACGGTTCCGGGAGAACAAGTGCAGGAATTTAAAGCAATGGTCAAGGCCCTGCATAAAGCGGGCATTGAAGTCATTTTAGATGTGGTGTACAACCACACCGGGGAAGGCAATCACCTCGGTCCCACGGTATCCATGCGGGGGGTAGATAATGCCTGCTACTATCGCCTTGTCGATGACAATCCTCGGTATTACATGGATTTCACCGGATGCGGCAATTCCCTCAACGTCCGTCATCCGCAAATCCTGAAATTAATTATGGATAGTTTGCGCTATTGGGTGCTAGAAATGCACGTTGATGGGTTCCGATTTGATTTGGCATCGGCCCTAGCGCGGGAATTGTATGACGTGAATAATCTGGGGTCTTTCTTTAATATCATCCATCAAGATCCGGTGCTTTCTGATGTGAAACTGATTGCTGAACCGTGGGATGTGGGTCCCGGCGGCTATCAGGTGGGGAATTTTCCTTTGCTATGGTCCGAGTGGAATGGGCGATATCGCGATACTGTGCGTGACTTTTGGCGGGGAGAGGACCGGACGTTAGGTGAATTTGCTTATCGGTTTACCGGGAGTTCGGACTTATATGAAACCACCGGGCGCAGTCCTTATGCCAGCATTAACTTTATCACGGCTCATGATGGCTTCCCCTTATATGATTTAGTCAGCTACAACGAGAAGCATAATGAAGCGAATGGGGAAAATAACTGTGATGGGGAGAGTCACAATCGGTCCTGGAATTGTGGTGCAGAAGGGGATACGGATGATCCACAGGTGTTGGCCCTGCGAGAACGCCAAAAGCGGAATTTTCTGGTGACTCTGATGCTGTCCCAAGGTATCCCGATGTTGTTGGCGGGGGATGAGATGGAACGCAGCCAAGGGGGGAATAATAATGCCTACTGTCAGGATAGTGAAATTTCCTGGCTGGATTGGGAGTTTCCCGAGGAAAAAGCGCAGTTGTTAGATTTCACTCGGCAACTGATTTATTTCCGGCGCAAGCATCCGGTGTTTCAGCGGCGCAAGTGGTTCCAGGGCCGCCCAATTTATGGGAAGACGGTGAATGATATTGCCTGGTTCAATCCCGATGGCAGCGAGATGGCGGATGAGGAGTGGAGTGTAGGGTTTGCCAAGGCGATCGCCGTCTTGTTGAATGGACAGGAAATTCCCCGGCGCAATCGCTACGGTCAGCGCGTCATTGACGAAACGTTCCTCTTGTTCTTTAATGCCCATTGGGAATCCATCGAGTTTAAGTTACCCGAGGGGTTAAACGAACATCAGTGGATTACAGTGATTGATACCAAGGAACCCAGCTTTTTAGAAGATGGACCCATCTATACTGGGGATAAGGCAGTCCCCGTTTTCGGCCAATCGGTGGTCGTGTTAAGGCGTTCTGAGTAGAGACGCCAGGATACTGCGTCGGGACAGCCGCTGAATTGTCCCGACATCTTCTGGGATTAATCTCAGAAATGCTGGACTACTGCTCGATTCAGTTTTGGGGAAAAGAGTGCGTCACGGAAGCCACCGTAACGCACCAAAACACCTGCCTTTTTTAGGGCAAGACAATGTAACAGGATAGTAAGGAATTGTAGATTACCATATTGTCTGCATCCAAAATCACAATTTTTTCAACGCGATTTTAATTTAAGGCAAAACCAGGGAAAGGGTAGATGTTAAAAGGCCCTGTTTTTCATCTCTGGGCTTTAAGACGGTACTCCAGGACTTGCTTAGAGGAGGCCCGAGTCGTAGTTTGTTTGTAAATTTATGTAAAATTGCGTCATGAAGTCATTTAGATAGAACCGATGGATACGACGATTCTCTCATCAACGTTTTTTTTAACCCTACTGATGACAATCGGGTTATTTTTCTTTATTCGGGCATCGGTAAAAGACCGAACGGAGGAACTCGAATGGGTAACGGAACAGCCGGAAGAGTCGATTCTGCCTGAGTTACAAGGGTATTTCGATCGCCGCGCTTATCGGGTGAAGGCAGTCGATGGAGAACGCAATCAAGTCACGTTTGAAGGATATGTCCGTCCCAGTTGGTTTCTGGCGATTTTCTTGACGCTGTTGGCAGCAGTGGGGATGCTGTGTTTGAGCCTAATTTTATCCATGGTCATCCCACAAGTCGGGAATTTATTTCTGGGGTTGATTCTGTTTTCTCCTGTCGCGGGATGGTTTTATTGGCAAAATTCGGGTCGGGTTGAACAAGTGTCTCTCCAAGTGACGTCACTGGAGAGTTCCGGGAATCATCCCACCCAAAATAGAATTACCGTTACGGGTCATCGTGATGAACTCGCCGTACTCAAGCAAACCCTAGGACCTCAGTATAGTCAGGGTTAGAAACCCAGTTGCTTGAGGGAAGAGGGACAAAGAAAGCGACTCAGTAGGGCTAGAAACCCGGTAATCGTCCGGGTTATCTGAATCCTATCTTGACCCCAAAGGGCGATAGAATAGCAGAAATTAGCCCGATGCAAACCCGTGAGCTTGTCATGGAGCTAATTTCAAAAAAGCGTGGTCAGTTTAATCGGTTTGTTTCCTTAATTGACCCGATGAGGTCAAGTCCGATTCAACGGTTAGTTTGATCGGCTAAACGCTTTTTCCCCTGTTCCTGGTTAGGATGATGGGTCATTTCGGCAGTGTGATAGACCGAATATTAAGATGGGAAGCTTACCCTGAGCGGGGTACAACCGATCGCCCGGGAACAGTTTAGGATTGAACACTCGCGGCGATCGCCACTGAACGCGGGTTTCCCTAATCGCCAAGGAAACTGGATGCGCCAAAAGATCGCCACTCCTGAATACAGGACTAAAACTGTGTTTTTCCCATGACCACTCAACCGCTTAACGGAACATTTGTCCTTGTGGGACTCTCTATAACGCCAGTTTTGCAAAAAATGGCGTTAATGCCCCTGTAAATCTGCTAAGTTGATTCGGTACGCTGTTTGAGTCCGCCATGAATCAAACCCTCGCACCGCAGGATAATCCAAGGCGATCGCCAGGTCAGGACAATCCTTGCCTCGCTGCTGCCGAGTCCCTTAAACCTTCAGTTCTTATGACTGACAGAAAAACCCTTTTACCGGACTGATAAGGCCACAGGGGGTATTTCTGCTTTGCTTTCAAAAAACTTTAAGCTTGGGAATAAGAAATGATTTTCTTCTACATATTGAGCACCGAACAATCCTTTTTCTGCCCAGAAGTATCGATCCGTGGTATGCTCGTTTCTCTTGACTAACAACAAAGCCGGTGGCACGATGCCTTCTGCTTTGATGAATTTACGGGCGGCTGTGACTGGCTTATCTTCACCGCTTTCGATACTATACTGAGGCACGTGCTCTAAAATCCTGCGCCCTTCTTGGCGGCGACGGCTCTTACGCTTACGTCTCCTTGCCAAAATCCTTACCTCCTATTTCAGCCGACAGGTGTAGTGATGGTTACAAAAGTCGTGCTGATTATATCCGCTGTAATAAAAAAAATCAATCCCTCTTGCTAAGTTTGTTACAAAACGCCGCATCTCTTATATCATAAGCTTTTTCAGCTTTTTTTTGCTGCCCTTTAGAGCAGGGGGCGGTTAAAATTCACAAAACTATAAAGTTTGTTACAAAAATCAATAGAGTAAAGCCGATGGGGCAGTTCCGGATGACCCAAACCGGGTTACCCCAGGAAAGTAGCACTCTCTTATGGTCGTGATTGCCCCTGTTCAATGCCTGACGTTGAGGAATTGCTATAAAATTGCCACAGAATTGCTACAAAATTGCCCGAAAATAAAAGAACGTGCCACGGGTTTTCTCACTGGGGCTAAAGTATCTTACCCCAGAAGTAAGCAACCGGACTCAATTTCTGCCAACATGAACATAGAGGGTCCGGTCCCCGGCTTCACCTCGTCAGGATAAACAGGGTCAGGGGGAAAGCAGCGGGCATCGGTGAGCGTTACGGTGTTAAATCGAATAAGGGAAGATGGGAATGGGAGCCAGTTCAGAATTTGTGGCCCTGTGTAAATCACAGGTGGGTTTGCTCTCGAAAGGGCTAGGATCCTCCGTGAGCGTGGTGTATTTGACCGAAGAACTGGCTGAAGATCGAGAAGCCAAGTTGATTCCCATTGTGACTTACCCAGAAACAGCGGTGGTGTGGGAAGAAAATCCCGCCCGGGCGATCGCGGGTTCAGAACTCACCCCAGAGATCCTAGGGCGTCCCACTCCCGATTTTATACCTACGGCTATCCCTGGGGAAACCCCAACAACGGGAACGAATGCCCCCCTTGCTCAAGGTCCCCCGTTAGTCTCAGCTTCCTCCCAACGACCCGTGACGGTGCATTTAGTCGAACCGATCCGATATTTAAACCCAGAAGATGAACCGATCGCGGAGGGGGAGGATTTAGCGCAACACCGACAAATTGTCTTACCCCTGATCCATGAAGAAATCGTGATGGGACTGTTGGTAACCCGCCGAGAGGACCGACCCTGGACCGATCGCGAACGGATGCAGATTGAATGCATCGCCCAAACCATCGCGATCGCCTGCATTTTGGATCGGCGGCAGAGGTGGTTAAGTCAGCAATTGCGCCAACATCAACGCCTCCAAGCGGAACAACATGATTTACTCGATAACCTCCTGCACCAGGTCCGCAGTCCCCTTACTGCCTTACGCACCTTTGGAAAATTATTGTTAAAACGTCTGCGGGAACCGGATCCGAACCGAGATATTGCCGGAAGTATCCTGCGGGAGAGCGATCGCGTGCAAGAGTTGCTACAACAGATGAATTTGGCGATCGAACCCGAAGAAATAGAAGCGGTCCCGGATGTGCAAACCGAGGTCCCGTTGGAACCTCCGATGCTGGAGAAGCGATCGCCGCAATTGTTACTCCCCGCTTTTGATTTGGAACCCTGCGATATCCGGACGGTACTGGAACCGTTGCTAATTTCGGCCCTGGCGATCGCTGGCGATCGGCATTTGGAGTTAAGGACCGATATTCCCCCGGAATTGCCTACGGTTCTTGCTTCTCCCAAGGCCCTGCGGGAAGTGTTGAGCAATTTGATTGATAATGCCTTAAAATATACCCCCTCGGGAGGCAAAATTTATGTGAAAGTGGGAGAGCAGCGCCAAATTGCAGGGGTAACCTTGATGGCGATCGCCATTAGTGATACGGGTATTGGCATTCCTCCCCAAGACTTAGAACAGTTATTTCAACGGTATTATCGGGGAGTGAAAGCCCAGAGTGATATTCCCGGTACGGGATTAGGATTGGCGATCGCCCGGGAATTGATGACCCAAATGCAAGGGGAAATTGAGGTTTTTAGCCCAACTCCCTCGCAATGGAGAGACCCCAATTGGCAAAACCGACCCAATTTGGATCAGTCGGGGACAACCTTTATTGTTTGGCTGAAACTCTCCCGGGGATTTTCCCCTAACTAGTCTCAATCTTTTCATTGACTCTATGACTTTATCTTTCCTCTTTGCGATCGCCTTAGCGATCGTTCATATTTGGGCCAAAAATCTACTCTTTCTGGGTTCAGTCCCGCGTAATTACTGGCTTTCTATGGCGGGGGGTGTATCTGTCGCTTACACATTTATTCACATTTTTCCTGAACTGAGTGAAGGACAAGCCACAGTTGAGGCTTCATCTCTCAACGGGTTGGAGTTTTTAGAACACCATGTTTATCTCATGTCCCTGTTAGGATTTTCCCTATTTTATGGGCTGGAAAAATTAGCCAAAACATCACGACAGCACCAATTTAAAATCGGGCGAGGACATGGAACAAGCGAGGGAGTTTTTTGGTTACATATTATTTCTTTTGGGCTTTATAATGCCCTCATTGGCTATCTGCTGGCCCATCCCGAAGAAGAAGCGAGTGTTTTAAGTTTGTGGTTTTTTTTCATCGCAATGGGGTTACATTTTCTGGTTAATGACTTTGGCTTACGGGAACATCACAAGCGGGTTTATAACAATAAGGGGCGCTGGGTATTGGCAGCAGCCGTGATTGTCGGATGGGCGATCGGGAGTGCTACGACTATTTCTCATGAGGCGATCGCCCTACTCTTTGCTTTTTTAGCCGGAGGCATTATTCTGAATATTCTTAAGGAAGAACTACCGGAAGAACGAGAAACCCAATTTTGGGCCTTTGCTGCGGGTGCAGGGGTTTATTCTGTGCTGTTACTGAGCGTCTAAGCCCCAGAAAGGCGATCGGATTGATTGTTGCGCAAAGCAGGTCCCAAAAATTCCAGGTCTTCGGGTGTCTTTTAGGTATTTATTCGGGTTGAAAGTAAGGGGCGAAGGGACCCGCCAACCTCGCCAGGAAGTTCGAGAGAAACCTGACTCTTGAGATGGATGCTCGAAAGAGAGAAAATTAGCTTTTTTTCAGGATTTGTCAGGAGTTAATTTAAGGAGAGAAACGCCTCAAATCCTTGCCCAGTGGTGGGCGAAAAATTATTTTAACCCATCTATTGCGCAAACTAAATCTAAGGGTTATCATTTCCTATGCACTAGTTCTAAGGGTAAAGACGAGCCGGACTCTTTCTCTAACCTTAGAAATTTTTTGACTCCTGGCGTTGAACTTCCCATACAGCTCATCCTAAAAAGGTTGAGAATTAGGCAATTTGAGGGCAGTTGCCTTCTATTTTTAGCTTAACCATCTGTCAGGGAATTTAGATAAATGGAATCAGCCACATTTGGTATTCAGTGCTACATTAGATTGAGTAGCAATTTTGTAGCCTTAGTTACGTTTACGAGCTTTCAATAGGAGTAAACCCTAGATGCATCCAGTATGTATAATCCCTCTCAGCATTTCAGTCTGTGCCTTTCTGATTAATCGCCGCACCTCTGAGGAAACCGTAGGTGTGATGACCCTCACCCTAGCTGGACTGTTAGCCGTTGTCGCTTTAATCTTGGCCCCCTGGCAGATTCAGATGTTGGGCGCTTTGGTTTTACTCGTTGATCGTTGTTCTAGTTTGAAGATTCGCGGGTAAGGAATTGGGGAGATTGGGACGGGTATAGGGTTTTTATTCACAGTGCGATCGCTACAAAGGCGCTGTCTATAGGTTGTGTCAATTTGCTAGAACAGCCTTTCTACTTCTCACCCACTTTAGGCTGATTCGCTTCAGAGGATGGGGAGAATGGGGGAGATGACGCTAAAATTACGGGGTTGAGATAACGGAAACCCCATTCAATTTTCCCATCCTGGGCAATTAGGGATGGGAAAATTTGTTTAATTGTAAATATTTGTAAAATTAAGCGGTCAAAAGGTAGAATCCTTTGGAAATCTGGCTCAAAATAGAAAGTTGAATTGGTCGTCAATGCCACAAATGCCAAAAAAACCCTTGACAATTTGGGAGTAAAGGCGATCGCTTCTGTCAATTCAACGGGCTTTCCCAGTCCTTGATAATCCCTATCCCTTCACGCTTTCCCCAACCCGTTGGGCGACTGCCCTGCTATGAGTAAGCCTTATTAATATGATTCCCTTAGAACTGAGTTTAAAAAACTTTTTGAGCTATCGCGAAGCTACCCTTGACTTTCATGGGTTGCATACTGCCTGTATTTGTGGACCAAATGGTGCGGGAAAATCCTCCCTCCTAGAAGCCCTTGCCTGGTCCCTCTGGGGAAATAGTCGCGCGGGCACTGAGGATGATATTATTCATACGGGGGAAATGGAAGCGCGAGTTGATTTTACCTTCCAAACTAATCAGCAAATCTATCGAGTCATTCGTTCTCGCCAACGGGGTCAATCCAGTTCTCTGGAATTTCAAGTGGCGACGACTTCTGAGGATTTGACTGCCAATCAACTGGAACATTTAGAATTTCGTCCGTTGACGGAGAAGGGTTTGCGCGCGACTCAGGATAAGATTATCCAACATATCAAACTCGACTACGAAACCTTTACTAATTCATCTTACCTGCGCCAAGGTCGAGCGGATGAGTTTATGTTAAAACGACCCTCGGAACGGAAGCAAGTTTTGGCAACTCTGCTCAGGTTGGACCATTATGATGAGTTGGCAGAACAGGCAAAAGACCGATCGCGCGAAGCAAAGGGTCAAGTTCAGTTGCTGGAACAAAGTTTAGCCTCGTTGCAGCAACGTTTACAAGAAACGATCGCGATCGCCCAAAATCTGGAACAGGTAGAGGCACAAATTCTCCAGGGTCAGGAGGGGGTGAACCATCAGCGATCGCAATTACAAGAGTTTCAGCAACTCCAACTCCAACGCCAAAACTGGCAACAGCAAATCACCCATCACCAGGACCGCGATCGCCACTTAAAGGATGACTGCGATCGCACTCAACAAGAACTTAATCTCAACCATCGACGCCGCCAAGAATTAGAGGCACTCCTTAAACAAGAGGGCGAAATTTTGGCCGGATATCATCAATATCAGCAATTACAAGCGCAAGAAGAAGTTCAAGCTTCCAAATTCCAATCCTATCAACAGGCGACTCAACAGCGGCAGCAATTACAGGACCAGGAACGCAAAACTCTCGCTTCCCTGGAATCCCAAATTTCTTCAACCCAAGGGGAATTGGAGTATATTCGCCGCCAGGAATCGGAACTACTGGAGATTTTGAATAAAGCGCCGGAAGTTGAAGCAGCGATCGCCAAATTACAACAAGCGCGCGATCGCCTCACTTATCTGGATGAGTTACATACCCGAGTTAAACCCCTGATGACCCGACAACAAACCCTCCAAGGGGAACTTGATCGCATTCGCACGCGGTTATCCGCACGTTTAGAAGAAATTGCCGGTCAAATTCATCGCCTGGAAGTGGAACAAGATAACAGCTATGTTTTAGAGGAGAGTTTGGGAGAAGTGGCGATCGCCATTCATGCATTAGAGAAAAAACGCGTGTATCAACAACGGGTGCGAGAAAAAGGCTTAGAACGCCGCAGCTTTATGGAACGGCTGATGGCACAAACCTCCGATTATGAAACCCAATTGGCAGCGGTGACGCAAAAAATCCAGATGTTGCAAGTCCCGGATGCACTTTGTCCCCTGTGTGACAGACCCTTGGATGAACATCATTGGGATTTAGTGATTGAAAAGCAAAAAGCGCAGGAACAAGGGCTAAACAATCAGTTATGGGTGTTGAAGGAACAACTGGCAACGAGCGATCGGGAAATTCAGATTCTGCGCCAGGAGTATCGGGAATTGGAGGAGGAGTTAAAACACTACAATGCCTTACGAGAACGTCGGGGACAATTACAGGCTCAAATTGATGCTACTTTAGCCTCCCGTGATCGGTTACAACATCTCACCTTAGAGAAACAACAGTTAGAACAGGCGTTACATACGGGAAGTTATGCTGGAGAATTATACCATGAACTGCAACAGGTGGAGCAGTCGCTGCAACAGTTAAATTACAATGATCAAGACCGCAGTTTGGCCCTGAATGAGGAAAAACGCTGGCGTTGGGGGGAAATTAAGCAAGGGCAAATTCAGCAATCTCAACGGCAAATGGCGCAATTACAAGTACGCAAGCCGGAGTTAGAACAACGACTAGCACAATTACAAGGGACGTTACAGGAACAACAAACAAACTCTCCCTTGCAACAACAGATCGCCTTACTCGATCGCCACTTACAAACCATTGGCTATGACCCCCAGGAACATAACCGCCTCCGAAGTGCGTTAAAAAACGGTCAACTCTGGTTGGGACGACTGGAGGAGTTAAAGCAAGCACAGCAACAATATCCCCAGATAGAACAGCGAATTGGGGAGTTAACTCGGCAATTGGAGGCGCGATCGGGCGATCGCACCGTTGTGCGCGAACAGATTCAAGCTTTGCATCAGCAACTCCAGGATCTCCCTGACCCCGGCGATCGCATCAAAGCCACCGAAAAACAAATTCAGCTTTTGCGCTCTTCCCTGGATAGTTTACTCGCAACTAAAGGCCGGTTGCAACAACAACAACAGCATCTCGCAGCCGTTAAAAGTCAGTCGGAAGAACAACGCAAACAACTGGAAACGTCTCGTCGGCAAGAACGGGTTTATCGGGAATTAGCAACGGCATTTGGCAAAAATGGTATCCAAGCTTTGATGATTGAAAATGTGCTGCCGCAGTTGGAGGGAGAAACCAATCAGATTCTATCTCGTCTCAGTGGCAATCAACTTCACGTGCAATTTGTGACTCAGCGCGCGACTCGGGGACGCAGCAAAAAAGCAACCAAATTAATTGATACTTTGGATATTTTAATTGCCGATGCCCGAGGGACAAGAGCTTATGAAACTTATTCCGGTGGGGAGGCATTTAGGATTAATTTTGCGATTCGGTTAGCATTAGCGCGCTTACTGGCTCATCGGGCGGGAACGTCGTTACAAATGTTAATTGTGGATGAAGGATTTGGAACCCAGGACCGGGAAGGGTGCGATCGCCTGATTGCGGCAATTAATGCGATCGCCTCCGAATTTGCTTGCATTCTTACCGTGACCCATATGCCACAATTTCGCGAAGCCTTTCAAGCCCGCATTGAAGTCAGCAAAAATCAAAATGGTTCTCAACTCAGTTTATCAGTTTAATCCAGAGTTCCTGACTCCAGGGAAATATCACTCTGCCTGTCCTGTCTCTTCTGACGATTTACCCCCTTAAAGTCTTGACAGGATTGCCTCTTGCCGATAAAATTTAAAACTTTTCAAATTTAATTCCAAAATTTTTATAAATTAAATGCCTTGGAAGACAAAACTATGCAGAAGGTAAAACGGTAGTTTAAGCTACAATTTTAGGTTAAAAACCCGCCTAAATTTAAAGCAGTACCCCCTCCTAAAATTTGAGGAATTGATGATAATTTTTACAAAAGTTAAAATATCAGGGGATAAAAATAAATAATAATAGAAACGAAGAAAGCCCCGAGGTCTGTGCGGGGTACAGTCCCTCGTCAATTTAAGAACTTACAATCTAAGCGGCCCACCATCGGTATCGGTGAGGTGTTCTCTATGTTAAATGGTTTTTTTTTGCTTCCCCGCGTTATCCCTACTGTCTCCGTGAGTAATCCGTTGGAACACAATAAGATAGAAGACCCCCAAAAGCGCAGCGCCTTGTTACGAAAAGTCATCGACCAAATCTGGCAATCTCTGGAACTGAAAACCATCCTCCAGACAGCGGTCGATGAGATTGCCGCTATGCTGAACTTAGATGCCTGTAGTTTCTTGTGGTACTTTGAGCGCACGGAACGGGTGCAAGTGGTGTGCAAACGCACCCGGAATCACGACTTAGCGGCGTTAGAGGGAGCAAAAACCCTGGCTGAGGTAGGATATCATCCCTTAGAGAGCTTTGGTACCGCTGCCAGCGCGATCGCCCAAGGACAAATGGTGATCAGTTGCGGTCCCCTGAATGAGTCCCGGACCTTTGCTGCCATGACGCGCCTAATCGCCAATTGTCCTGTAGCACGTCCCCCCCAGAACTTGATACAGGGTGACGAACCTCAGTCCCCGGAAATGGGTCACAACCCTTCCTCTACACCGGGGACATTGGATGCCCTTGCCAATTTATTGGTTCCCGTCAAAGGACAAGAGGGATGGATCGGCTTTATCGCCTGTCTCTCACAAAACTCCCGCACTTGGTCAACCGCCGAGGTAGAATTTGTCCAACTGATCGCCCAACAATTGGAAATAGCCATTCGGCAAGCACAACTCTACGATCGCGTTCAAAAACAAGCACAAAAAGAGAGATTGGTCAATCAAATTGTTAACCAAACCCGTCAGAGTTTCGACCTCGAAACCATTTTAACCCAGGCGATCGCCCAACTATTAGAAGCCTTAGAGGTTGATCGCTGCCTGATCCACCTTGTCGAAGAGCGCGAAGAGGGCGTCACCGGCGATCGGCATCGGGATGATAGTTTCTGGAATGCAGCTAACGATGTAGCCTTCCGCCGAGAACATTTATTTGAAGTCTGTCGCCCTCCCTTTCCCTCCTCCCTGGATGACTTTGATACCCACGGACCTATCACCCAATGGACGATCGCCCATCGAGAAGAAGTCATCATCTCCGACGTCAGCGAAGACACCCGCATCGGCAAACAAAACGAAGAATACGAGAAAGCCGAGATTAAATCCTCAATGGTGATGCCGGTTCAAGCCAATGGCCGACTCCATGCTATTCTGTATATTAATCAATGTTCCCGAGTCCGGCAATGGTCCAAACATGACCGGGAACTCGCCCGCGCCGTCGCCGATCAACTCGCTATCTCCATCCAACAAGCTTGCTTATACGCCCAAAAAAGTGCTACAATGGAGCGTGAATCGCTCTTACGCTTAATAGGAGAACATATTCGTCGCACTTTAGATATTAACACCATCTTACAAACCAGTGCGCGGGAAGTGAGGCAATTATTGGGAGCTGATCGCGTTGCTATCTACCAATTTAGCAAAGAAACCGCAGGCAAAATCGTAGTTGAAGAAAGTACAGAAAAAATCTGTCTGCGGGAAGCCGTCAAAGAACATGATTGCTTTTATCAGGAATGTGCCGAACAATTGCAAGCCACAAAACAGCCTGTAGTTCGAGCAGTGGAAGATGTGTATAAAACCCATAGCAATGACGAACATCTCGCCTGTTGGCAACATTTACAAGTCCGGGCGAGTCTGAGCGTTCCCATCTCTCGGGGAAACAAAGTGTGGGGACTGCTGATAGTCCATGAATGTCATAAACCCAGAGGATGGCGGACTTCAGAAATCGAACTGTTGCAGCAACTCGCCGATCAGTTGGCGATCGCCATCCATCAAGCGGAATTATACGATCGCGCCTGTGCCAATGCGATCGCCGCCGAAACCAAAGCAGCGGAATTAGAACAAGCCTTACGACAACTCCAAGAAACTCAAGCACAACTGATTCAAAGTGAAAAAATGTCCAGCTTGGGTCAATTAGTCGCTGGAGTCGCCCACGAAATCAATAATCCCGTTAACTTTATTTATGGGAACTTATCTCATGTGGATGGGTATGCTCAAGATATGCTGAAATTGATAGAAGCCTATCAAGAACGTTATCCTCATCCGGGTCCAGAAATCGAAGAAATCGCTGAAGAAATTGACCTCAACTTTCTACGAGAAGATATGCCAAAAGTCCTCAATTCCATGAAAATTGGGGCCGATCGCATCCGAGAAATCGTCTTGTCTTTGCGTAATTTCTCCCGCCTAGACCAAGCCGAAATGAAATTTGCTAACCTTCATGAAGGCATTGATAACACCTTGCTGATTCTCCAAAACCGCTTGCGAGCCAAAGCCGGTCATTTGGGGATAGAATTGGTCAAAGACTATGGCAACCTCCCCCGAGTTGAGTGCTATCCTGGACAACTTAATCAAGTATTGATGAATATCATCAGTAATGGAATTGATGCTTTAGAGAGTTATAACGAAAACCGATCCATCGAAGACATTCGCCAAAACCCCAGCCGGATTACCATTCGCACCGAATGGGTAAAGAAACAGGGACAAAATGACCGCATCATCATTGCGATCGGGGACAATGGACCCGGAATTCCTCATCACGTCAAAGCACGATTATTCGATCCATTTTTTACCACCAAAGCAGTCGGAAAAGGTACCGGATTAGGACTCTCGATTAGTTATCA
The DNA here is from genome assembly GCA_965650385.1 of uncultured Oscillatoriaceae bacterium. Classification (GTDB taxonomy): domain Bacteria; phylum Cyanobacteriota; class Cyanobacteriia; order Cyanobacteriales; family Laspinemataceae; genus Laspinema. The sequence goes on along the minus strand of CBFGOM010000030.1, from coordinate 5,142 downwards.
AATCATCGAAAAGCATAAAGGGGCGATCGCGTGTATCTCCGAACCGGGACAGGGTGCAGAATTTGTCATTGAAATTCCCGTTCGTCAATCCGAGACTGCGATCGTTTCCCAACCCCAACTTATGGCAGTGGGTTCCTAACCCTAAGAAACCGGGTTTCTGCAACAAGTGTTGGGAATTATCCTAAATTTAGGCAAGAAACCCAGTTGCTAAACGCTGTGCAAAAGATCAAGAAACCGAGTTTCTGCCCAAGTCACGAGTTTATACCTGAGATTTAAGAAAGAAACCGGGTTTCTCAGTTGCAGGGGTGGGGTAGAATGGAAATGCGATGCTCTCCCCCCAGTTTCTGTATCGCTTAAACCCCAATAAAAATGATAAACAAATGGCAGAAAAGAAACAGGACCTTAACGATGAGGAAGACTATTTCAATTTTTTAATGGACGTCTTGCAAGCGACTTCAGATAGTGAGGGTAATGCTGCGGTTGTTTATCCCTTACTGCAACAGAACCTCGATAAATTAGAGGTAAAGTTGGCTGAAATATTGCAAGACTGGGTTCGGGAAGTTTGGGAAGAAACAGACCCTAATCAAAGGTTCGAGATTGCTGTAGACATTGGCACGTTTGGGAACTTAATTCAACGATTTCCTCTGGCAAATAGAGCAACCAACTTAGAAATTGCGATCGCCGCTTATAATATTATTTCTACAGTATTTACTTATGAAACGTTTCCTGAACAATGGGCAACGGTTCAAAATAATTTAGGAAATGCCTATTCTCATCGCATTTTTGGGGAGGTATCGCAGAATTTAGAGAGGTGCATCGCTTATTACGAAGCGGCATTAAGAATATATAGCCTTGAGACTTTCCCAGAACAATGGGCAAGCACCCAAAATAATTTAGGAATTGCCTATTTTTATCGTATTTGTGGGGAGAAATTACAGAATTTAGAAACAGCGATTAACTATTACCATGCAGCCTTAACAATCTATAATTCTGAAAGTTTTCCAGAAGAATGGGCAATGACGCAAAATAATCTGGGTAATGCCTATAATCAGCGTATTTGTGGGGAGCGATCGCAGAACTTAGAAATCGCCCTTGCTTGTCATGAAGCGGCATTAGCAGTCAGAACCCGTGAAGCTTTTCCCGAATATTGGGCGGATAGTCAAACGAATTTGGGAGAGGTTTATCGACACCGCATTTGTGGGGAGCGATCGCAAAATTTAGAAAGGGCGATCGCTCATTATCAAGCAGCATTAACAGTCAGAACTCGTGAGGCTTTTCCTGAACAATGGGCTACTACTCAAAATAACCTGGGACTGGCTTACAATGAGCGGATCGCTGGGGAGAAATCGCAGAACTTAGAAATGGCGATCGCCTGTCACCAAGCAGCATTAACTATTTTAACTCGGGAGGCTTTTCCCGAATATTGGGCAGCCACTCAAAATGATTTGGGAGAAGCGTATTTATACCGCATTTGTGGGGAGCGCTCGCCGAATTTAGAAATGGCGATCGCTTATTACCAAGCAGCATTAGCAGTATATACTCGTGAGGCTTTTCCCGAACAATGGGCTATGATTCAAAATAATTTAGGTGCGGCTTACTTTAATCGTATTTCTGGGGAGCGAACTCAGAATTTAGAAAGAGCGATCGCTTATTACCAAGGAGCCTTAGAAATATATACAATAGAGGCTTTTCCAGAATACCATGCTAAAACCTTAGCAAATTTAAAAACCGCCTCTAATCAAGCTTTAAATTAACAGAGTGTAGGTGTTTAATTCACTGCTAACAATGAGTTTGCATTGTAATTTTACCCCGCCATTAACCTAAATTAAAAGCAAATTTAATGGGTTGTGTTCAAAAAAAATATCGGAACTTAGACATAATTTAGGTAGATTTTTGATGACTGCTTTTAAGTTATGGGTGTTAGAAAAAAAGCCGATTTCTGAAGTCCTACCAACGACTAAGAAACCGGGTTTCTGCGACAATTGTTAGGAATTGTCCTAAATTTAGGTAGGAAACCCGGTTTCTGACCCCCTACCAAGGACTACCGATCGCGGTAAATCCTGACCAATAATAAGGATGAGATAGGGTGAGGTTACTCAAATGGGATAATTCTGGAGGAAGCTGAACTGTTCCCGGTGCATTAAGTAATTGACCATTTTCAATACGGATATTGTTATGAATCATGTTGATTTGTGCTTGTCGGAGTGCTTCAGATTTTAGGGGAGAAGTCCGCAGATAGTGATAAAAATCTCTCATTAATCCTAATGTGCCTTCATCGCTGACATACCATAAGGATGCTACGGCAGTTTTCACCCCGGCTTGGACTGCTAATCCCCCAAATCCTAACTCAGCTTCTTCGTCTCCTAATGCAGTACGGCACGCACTTAATACTAAGAGTTCAACGGTGGGATTGTCCCAATTTAAGGTAGGAATTTCATCAAGAGATAACTGATTTTCCCACAACTGAATGTAGGAATTAGAAGCATTTCCGGGAATAAATTCGGCATGAGTAGCCAGATGAATGATACTAAAGGATTCAGATTCTCTTTGTTTAATAAGAGTTTCTCGGGTAAACTGTTGATTGAGGAAAGATTTACCCGGCCAATTTTCAGAAGTGATTGCCGCCAGTTCTAAGGGGACTCCCGGTAAGGCTTTATGATGAGTAAATTCAGAGGCTCCCATTGCTAAAACCTCGACATTTTCCAAGCTTTCATAGAGGTGATTGGTTAAACTAAAGCTAGGAATTAAACTATAGCTATAAGTTTCAATTAGAAATTTTTCGCCATCATGTAAGGCAGCAAGGGGAATACTACGCAATCCCGGATCGAGCGAAAACATTAGGGTTGAGATTCCCAGTTTTTCTAAATCTTCTTGCATCGGTGCAATCAACCATTCATGTAGTTGTTGTGCCGATCGCAAGTAGCGGGTGTTATGACGTTGTTTCGGATCCGTGAGGGATTGCCGAAATTCGTTTCCTTCTGCCAAGAGAGTTTCTCGGGGTGCGTCAGGAACGCTGTAGCGAATGGGATTGCCAAAGGGAGGAACTAAGATGAGTTCGAGTTGAGATTCGCGTGCGATCGCATAAATAATCGCCGCCTGTTTCCCTGTTTGACGATCAATAGTTTGCAAGACTTCTTGAAAGTATTTGAGTGCAATACTTTGTTGAGCTAAGTTGGCAGTCACTCCCAAATATTGCCCAAATTCTTGGTTCCTGATTTGTTCAATTGTCCAGATGGATGCTTCGGGATTATCTTCTTCAAAAATACGATCAATTTGGGTGGTGATAGCGGCGGCAGAATTAGGAGGAGTAGGAGTGCTAGGTTGGGGATGATCTCCGTTGGAATGTGATGCTTTATCAGGAGAAATACCATTTAAAGCTTGATTATACTGGGGATTGATACGGGCACTCATTGACTCTGAATTCAGAGAATTATAATCGCTATTCGTGTGTTCTCGTCCTAATTCATGGTAGTTTAGGCTAAATTTAGCATCAAGACTAGTGTCTAAAGATAAAATTTGCTCACGGGGATAGAATCCTGGATTTTCTAAGGGGGAAAGGGCGTCTTTGCGATAGTCTTCGGGAAAGTTGACGATCGCGGATTCGGTTATAGATTCGGTTGTGGATTCTATTGAAAGATTCAGCGGCGATCGCGTTTCTGGTGAGAGGGTGGGGAGGTTAGGAGACAACGAGTTCCCAGTGGTATCTTCCAACAGGGCGATCGCCATTGATTCCGGGGATTGCAGTTCAACTTGTCCCGATTGTCTGGGTTCCAGGGTTTGAGAGAGTTGCAGTTGTTCTCCTTGTTGGGGTTGAGAGACTGGGGGTTCCGTAGAAAGTTGGGCGATCGGTGCTGTATCTTCCGCAACTACGGGAGAAGTTGGTACATTGACGAGTAAACTTTGTTCCGGTTGTACTGTCTGCGGAGGCACTTCCTCTGGCAATATTGGATCGGTAGGTACAACTATTCCCCGTTGGGTTGTTGGAGTATTCACTGGCGCAGGAGTATTCACTGGCGCAGGAGTGTTCACTGGCGCAGGAGTATTCACTGGCGCAGGAGTATTCACTGGCGCAGGAGTATTCACTGGGGTAGGAGTGTTCACTGGCGCAGGAGTGTTCACTGGCGCTTCTGCTGGCGGTGGTACTTCTTCTGATGGCGCTGGAGTTTCTACGGGTGGCGGGGGTTCGGGAACGGAAATAATGCCGATATTACCTTGGGTAAAAGTATAAAGAAAGGAACCCGAGGCGATCGCGCTGCTGCCACTGGTAATCTGTGCGGCGGTTCCATTATTGGTACCATCACCCACGATAAAGGGGGTAATCCCATTGCCACCATGCCGAATGGTAATTGATCCACCATTCCCCCCTAGAGAGGAGATACTGGCGGGGTTACCTTGCCGATTCGTAAAGATTCCCGTAGCGCGGAAAAAGCGTCCGGTGGTAATATCAACAAAACCGCCCTGGGTTGCACCTTCGCTATTGATCCAAGTGACTTGGATATCCCCCGAGGGATCAAGGGTAACATTGCCGCCGACACCGGATGTACCACTGGAATTAATTTCCCCCGCCGTAATTTGAGTGGAGGCATTGACAAAGATTTCGCCGCCATCCGTGGCACCGGATGAAGTAAGATGACCTGTGGCGATCGCACCTGTCGTACTGGTTAGAAAAATATACCCTCCCGCTGCTGTGTTAGAGGCAGTATTGAGATTTCCCAAGTTGAGATTGCCGTTGGTGCTCGTAATATTAATGTTAGTGGCACGAATATCCTGGGTGGTAATATCATTAAGTGCAGTAAAATTAACCATTCCTGCTGCTGTGATGGAACTGCCTGCGGCGATCGCACCGTTGTTAGTAGTGAGAGTAATGTCAGTTCCCGTAATTCCCTGAGTATTGATATCCTGATCAGCACTAACAGCAACGACACCCGATGCAGTCATTTCTTCAGCAATGGAAATTGCACCCGTATTGCTGGTTAGAGTAATGTCAGTCCCCGTAATTGCCTGAGTGTTGATATCCGTGTTGGCAGTAAAATTAACCGCACCTGTTGCTGTAATGGGGTTAACTGTGGAAATTGCACCGTTGTTACTAGTGAGAGTAATGTCAGTTCCCGTAATTCCCTGAGTATTGATATCCTGATCAGC
>CBFGOM010000029.1:0-39089 GCA_965650385.1 uncultured Oscillatoriaceae bacterium | reverse complement strand
ATTCAATCTGGATGCTGGTTTAGAGGACGTGGAAACTGAGTTTTACGTCGATCCGGTTTTCCATCTTCCCGCCCTTCTGATTGAAGCGGATAACCAGCCTGGATTGTTTTATAAAGTCATGTACGCCATTTGGCAAGAAGATTTGCTCGTCGTCAATGCGAACTTACTGGTTTGGCGGGGACGAACTCGCCTGATTCTGTATTTACTCGGACCCAATGAAAGTCTGATTCCCGAATACCTCGGACAAAAGATTGCTGAAGGCGTGCGGCAGCGATTGCTCGGGAGGCGCTTTTGAGCAGGCACTTTGGCCCTCGCTATGCCCTAGCCCCTCCCAACCTTGAGCCTGAAAACCCTTGGGTTTGATTCTCGGTAAAACCGGAGGTGCTTTTCTCCTCCCGCTACTCTGGTGGTCCCCTTGGACCGGCTGTGTCGATCGCTGGCTGCTCCCTCGTCTGCGATCGCCTAAGTGATTGTATTCAGACGATTTCTTCGCTCTTGATAACAACATGGAAACGATTGACATCCTGGGGGTTCCTCACGCTTATGAACTCACAGATCCTCGCCCCTCTCCCCATGTTCTGGTTTTTATCCACGGTTGGCTCCTCAGCCGCCGCTATTGGCAACCCCTAATCGATCGCCTGTCGGTGGATTACCAGTGCCTCTCTTATGACTTGCGCGGATTTGGGGATTCTCAACCCTCTGCCCACCCCACCCCCCAGTTCCATGCAGGCTACACCCCTAGCGCCTATGCCCAGGATTTAGAAGTCTTGCTGGACAAGCTCAATATCTCCACGGCATGGCTGATTGGTCACTCCCTTGGGGGCAGTATCGCCCTGTGGGGGGCTTCTCAACTTCCTGTCAAGGTGCAAGGGGCGCTCTGCGTCAATTCGGGCGGCGGCATTTATATCAAAGAAGAATTTGAACGGTTCCGGGCGGCAGGTCAGGTTTTTGTAAAAATGCGCCCCCGTTGGCTGTGCCATCTCCCAGGCATTGATTGGTTATTTACGCGCGATAGTGTCGCCAGTCCCCTCCCACGCCATTGGGCAAGGCAAAGACTCCTAGATTTTGTGATCGCTCACCCAGAAGCGGCGATCGGGGCCTTGCTCGATTCCACGACGGAGGTGGAAGTACACCGTCTTCCTCAATTGGTTTCCCAACTCACCCAGCCGGTGTATTTCATCACTGGCACTAAGGACAAGGTGATGGAACCCAAGTATGTTCGTCATTTGGCAAGTTTTCACGCCCTTTTTGAAGATGAGGGGATGAATGTGATTGAAATTCCGGACTGCGGCCATTTATCGATGGTGGAGCAACCGGAGGTGGTGGCGACAGAAATTCGCCAGATTCTGGGCAATCATGGTTAGTGCCGATCGCCCCCGGTTGTCTCCCTTATAAATAAAGCTGGTTGGCATCAGTTAGGGCCATGCGAGATTGAGCGCCTAGGGTCAAGGGGCTGCGATCGCCTCGGTTGAGGCGATCGGCTGCGGCACAGGCAATCATCGCCGCGTTATCGGTACAGTATTTCAAGGGGGGAAAGAGGACGCGCAAGTTATGAGGGGCAGCATCGGTCAGAAGATGTTCTCTCAGGGCGCTATTAGCTGCAACTCCACCCCCAACCACGATGGTATCCCGATTGCGATCGCGGGCGCAGGCAACGGCCCGTTTGCTTAAGGCTCTCGCGACAGTATCCTGAAAACTGGCAGCAATATCGTTGATGGGGAGTTCTTCCCCGGTGGCTTTGAGTTTCTCCACTAAACGCAGAACGGCGGTTTTTAAGCCACTAAAACTGGTGTCATAAGGATGATATCCCCCGGATGGTAGTCCAATTTTGCCTTCGGGGAGCTTAAATGCTTTGGGGTTCCCGGATTTGGCGAGGCGATCGATGATTGGCCCTCCGGGATATCCCAGCTTTAACAATCGCGCTACTTTATCAAAGGCTTCCCCGGCAGCATCATCCCGGGTTTGTCCCAGGGTTTCATAAACGCCCCCGGCTTGGACATCAATCAAGCTAGTGTGACCCCCGGAGACTAACAGGCAAATAAACGGGGGTTCTAAGGTGGGTTCGCTGAGGTAGGAGGCATAGAGATGTCCTTCTAGGTGATGGATGCCTAGAAAGGGTTTTTGATGCAGCATGGCGAGGGTTTTGCCAGCAGTGAGGCCGACTAAGAGAGCACCGACGAGACCCGGGGTGCAGGTGGCGGCGATCCCATCAATGTCGGACCAACTGAGTTGGGCTTCTGCTAAAGCTTGGGCGATCGCCCCATCAATCACTTCTAAATGCGATCGCGAGGCCACTTCTGGAACGACGCCGCCATACTGCTGATGTACTGCAATTTGAGACGAAACTACATTACTGCTTACTTCACGATTCTTTACAATTGCTACCGCAGTTTCGTCACAACTGGTTTCAATTGCTAAAACGGTTGCCATTGGCTGGTAATTTTTGGAATATTAGGTTAACTATTGCCTAGCTTAATCTTTACGAGGTTGTCTTAGCAGAGTATGATTTTCTGGAAGTTCCCAGAACTCACCTGCTCTTACCCGATCGCGTTTTATCCTTGGTGTCGCCCTCGTGTCTGGGGGAGAATGACTTCAACCCTCTTTCTCCCACAGCTTGAGCAAAAGAACCCACAGATCGATAAACTAGATCGAGTAACAAAGCAGCCTCCGGTTTTGTTAACAATCTTGATGTTTCGTAACAAAAGGAAACAATTCTATGGGACGATTGTTCGCGTTGGTTCTGACGATTTGCCTTTGGTTCAGCTTTGCCCCTGCTGCATCTGCTGACTTATACCAAAACCTCACTCCTTGCAGTGATAATCCGGCATTCGTTCAAAAGGCTAAAAATGCTAAAACCCCAGGTGCAAAAGCTCGCTTTGAAAAATATTCCAGCTTGCTGTGTGGACCGGAAGGTTATCCTCATTTAATCGTGGATGGCAACTTAGCCCACGTTAATGAATTTGGAATTCCTAGCTTGCTGTTTCTCTATATTGCAGGGTGGATCGGCTGGGCTGGTCGTTCCTATTTGATTGCAGTTCGTGACAGCGGCAGTGCGGAAGAAAAAGAAATTATCATTGACCTTCCTTTGGCAATTAAATGTTCTTTAGGTAGTGCAGTTTGGCCTTTGGCTGCTTTAGGCGAATTTACCAGTGGTAAATTAACCGCCAAAAATAATGAGATTACTGTCTCACCCCGTTAGGAAAGCCCTGTTGAAAGTGATTTTAGATTTTAGCTGGTCTAAAATCTAAAATCTCAATATTAACCTGTCTTGGATTTAGGAGAAGCGTTCATGGATTCTTTCGTTAAGTTTCTATCGCTCGGGCCAGTTGTCTTAATCTTATGGCTGTCTTTCACAGCTACTCTGTTGATTGTGGGCAACAACATCTATCCTGATGCTTTAGTTCCTCCGTTCTAAGGGTAGCTAAAGAGGAATCAAGCCCGACCGGTTTGGATTGATTTACACTAAAAGCGATCGCTTCTATCTCATGAAATAGAGGCGATCGCTTTTGGTTTCAGGTAGATTGCGTGTGACCGATGTCGAAGTTAATTAGATTTAGGAAACTGCGGCAAATAAAGCCATCTCGATCGCTTCTAATGCCCGGTCAAAATCATCATTCACAATCACAATATCAAACTCATCGGCAGCAGCAATTTCAACTTGGGCCCGGTGCAGACGACGAGCGATCGCCTCCTCAGAATCCTGTCCCCTCACCCGAATCCGCCGTTCCAACTCTTCCGGCGATGGCGGTAAAATAAACAATTGCAGCGCCCCGGGAAAGGTTTCGCGAACTTGCCTTGCCCCTTCTAACTCAATTTCCAAAACCACTAATTTCCCCTGGGAAATCATCTCTTCCACCGGGGTTCGCGGAGTCCCATAACAATTTCCGGCAAATTCTGCCCATTCCAACAATTGACCTGTCGCAATTAAGCCTTGAAATTGCTCCCGGTTCACAAAATAATAATGCCGCCCCTCAATTTCTCCCTCCCGAGGTGCACGAGTTGTAACCGAAATCGACAACTCTAGTTCCGGATGACGTGCCAACAGCGATCGCAGCAACGTTCCCTTCCCCACTCCACTCGGACCCGTAAACACAATTAATTGACCCATCTGCATCACTTAGATAATCCCTTCCTAGACCCAAAAACTGCCCAGATCTCCGAAAACAGGCCGCCTGAACCTCAGATAACGGGAACGCCGCCCCCTGCAACCACCCCATCACCTTTTTCTGAGATTGGCTTAACTATCTTTACTGGAAATGAACCGATTTGCAACCGTCTCCGGCTGAATTGACGACAGAATTACATGACTCGAATCCATAATAATCACCGCCCTTGTCCGCCTGCCGTAAGTCGCATCAATTAGTCGATTCCCCTCCCGCGCCTCGGTGACAATGCGCTTGATGGGGGCAGATTCTGGACTGACAATGGCAATCACTCGATGAGCACAAATGATATTCCCAAACCCGATATTAATGAGCTGAATATCCATAAAATAGGACCGTCCTAGGGATGTAAAACGTTTTTTCTTCTCAAAGCCGTTTGAACCCAAAAAATTAAGATCTGAGGAGATTGTGGGTCCGGTAACCCCCTCCGGTCCCCCAGTTGTGGGGAGAATGTTTACTAAAAAGTCTGGAAACCTCAGCCGGGAGGTTTTTCAGCTTAGGGAATAGGATAGCGGTTGCCAAGAGACCTGAGATGGGGCCAGAATTTAGGAGCAGGGAATGATACCCTGAATAGGGGCAGAATAAGTATTCCCTGCCACCCTCTGTGGAAGTCGCCGATTTAAAGATTGATGACCGATTTCAGTCTCTTCCGCAATTGACCCCGATCGCGCTCTAATTTCCATAGTATCTACAAAATTTGGGCGAACTCGACAATCCGCTGCAATCGGCAAGGCAATTCGTGGATTTTTGAGAGTGTTAGGGTGCTTTTTGAGAATTTGATGACTTGGATTGTAAATTTACGGGTATTTTGGACCATTAGCGATGCAACCTGTTGACTTGACTACCCTGATCGCCGCCTATAGCGAGTTGCGAACCACTTGGTTACCGGCGCGACTCGAACAGGTTTATCAGCGCGATCGCCATACCATCTTTTTAGCCCTGCGAACCCTCACCGGGCGCGGATGGTTGGCGGTTTCCTGGCATCCCACCGCTGCAAGGTTGCATCTGAGTGACCCTCCCCCGCGTAAACCGGATACTTTTACCTTTAGTGACCAATTGCGCCATCAACTGGGGGGTTTGGCATTTGTGGCGATCGCCCCCGTCTCTCCCTGGGAACGCGCCCTGGACCTCCAATTTGCTCAACGTCCCGGAGATCCGGTACTCTGGCATTTATATATCGAAATTATGGGCAAACGCAGTAATGCCATTCTCGCCAATGCCGATAATCAAATCGTCACTGCCGCCCATCAGGTGAGTGAAAAGCAGTCCAGTATCCGCCCTATCCTCACCGGCGCGCCCTACGCCCTTCCTCCCAGTTTGACGGACCCCATCCCCAGTCTGAGTGAACCCCAATCTCGCTGGCAAGAACGGATTGCCCTAATTCCGGATGCCTTGGGACGGCAAATGCTCAAAAGTTATCAGGGTCTAAGTTCTCATTTGGTGAAAGCAGCGATCGCCTCTGCCCAACTCGACTTTGAACAATCCACCCACAGTCTGACCCCAGAAGATTGGAACCGCCTATTTACTTCCTGGCAACAGTGGCTAAACTTTATTCAAACCTGTCAAACCGGCGATTTATCCGCCATCTATCCCCATTGGACTGACACCGGATATCAGGTCATCAACTGGAACCACAACCCTGAACCTCCAGATTTCCAATCCGTCCAAGACTTATTGAATCGGTACTATACTGATGAACTGAATCGGTTTGACTTCAAACAACTGCGCCATCAACTCAGTCAAAAACTCGCTAATCTGCTGAGTAAATTACGAGTCAAAGCGCAGGGATTTGAAAACCGATTGCAAGAATCTTCCGAAGCAGACGACTATCGGGCAAAAGCCGATTTATTGATGGCGAACTTGCAGGAGTGGCAACCGGGGATGAAGGCGATCGCCCTTCCCGACTTTGAAACCGGCGAACCCGTCACCATTCCCCTGGATTTAGAAAAAAATGCCGTCCAAAATGCCCAATCTCTCTACAAACGTCACCAAAAACTCAAACGGGCAAGGGGTGCAGTAGAACCCTTACTGGCTGAGGTTCGCCAGGAAATCAACTACATAGAACAGATTGAAGTCGCCATTTCCCAAATCGACGACTATCGCGAACCGGCAGATTTACAAGCATTGGCGGAAATTCGCGAAGAGTTCATCCAACAGGGATATCTCACCGACCCCGAATACAAGCGTCAAACCCAAGACTCTACCCCAGAGTTTTACCGCTTTGTCTCTCCCAGCGGGTTTGAACTCCTGATCGGGCGGAACAATCGCCAGAATGATGTGTTGAGTTTTCGGGTGGCGACGGATTATGACTTATGGTTCCACACCCAGGAGATTGCTGGAAGTCATGGGTTATTGCGTTTACCCCCGGGTTCCGTTGCCGATGAAGCGGATTTACAATTTGCAGCAGATTTAACCGCTTACTATAGCCGCGCCCGTCAGAGTGAGCAAGTCCCGGTAGTGTACACTGAACCGAAAAATGTTTATAAACCCAAGGGGGCGAAACCCGGAATGGTGATCTATAAGCATGAGCGCATCCTCTGGGGCTGTCCTCAAAATTTTACCCCACCGACTTAAAGTTTGATTATTGAAGTCAGAAGATTGGATAAAATTTACTGACTTATAGGGAAAAATACGGAAGAAAGCGATCGTGTCTTCTGCTACAATACGGCTTGAGGATAAAGATTTAAGAATCAATCGCCTTCTGCAAAGTTGGGAACGCGCAGTGAGGATTTCCTCGAAAAGAAACGACAACGCAAAGGGTATTTTTTTAGGGTGACCAGTTAGAATTCTAGCTGGTCTTTTTTTTTTCGAGGCAGAAACCCCGTTTCTAGCCCCTCACCTAGAGTCAGAAACCCGGTTTCTAGCCCCAATACCTTCGCCGATTTAATGCCCCTTGGCACAAGAGAACTGGTGGTGAATACCGCCTAGACTACATAAGCGGTTGAAAATCTGACTGAGTAAAACAGGGTCTTCCCTCGGCCAATGTAGCGTTCAATTGTAGCTGGGGTAAGCAACAACTGTTCTAAAGTTAGCCTACCCTCAAGTTGGCTAGGCAATTGGTTTAAGCTAAATGATATATCTATAAGTCTTAACAAAATATACTTAATTGATTTCGATAGACTAGGTAAAATATAACTATAGAAGACTCACGGATTTACTACAAATCCGTGAGTCTTCTATGCTCAAAAATAACTCCTCAAAAACAAGTTAAATAACCCCTATGAAAAAGTTAAAACTTGACTTCAGTGCTTTTCAACGTTTTTGGGCGGTAGCCAAGCCATACTGGTGGGATTCTCAAGAAAGGTGGAAAGCCATTGGTTTATTGGTGTTTTTACTATTTTTATTAACAATTCAAACGAAAATGAATGTTCTCCAAAACGCACAAAGAGGAGAATTTACATCGGCATTGGCTGAAAAAAATGTAAGTAGATTTTGGCAAGCTATTGTCACCTATGTTTTAGCTTGTCTGCTTTTTATTAGCTTGCAAACTTTTTGTCAGTATTTAGAAGATAAAATTCGGTGGTTTTGGCGCGGTTGGCTGACAAATTTTTATCTTCTAAAATATATGAAAAATCGGAATTTTTACTGGCTAGGTTCTTGGACGGCAAAAATTGATAATCCAGACCAGAGAATATCTCAAGATATTGAAAGGTTTTGCTATATGTCGTTGGTGTTGTTTATGAATTTTAGCTCATCTTTAGTTAATATTATTGCTTTTGGTATCGTTTTATGGTCAATGTCTCACAATCTCGTAATTTTACTGATCGCCTATGCGGGTGCCGGAATGCTGATCGTGACAATGGGATTTGGACGGATTTTAATTCCCCTACAAACAGAACAACTCAAACGAGAAGCTAATTTCAGATTTGGCTTGGTCCGCATTCGAGAAAACGCTGAATCCATCGCATTTTATGGAGGAGATAATCGGGAATTAAATAATGTTAAACAGATATTTAAGGGAGTTTTAGGGAATTACGACCAAATTATTACTTGGGAGAGAAATTTAGCATTTTTCAGTGGTAGTTATCAGGTAATTACTTGGGTATTACCGGCTTTAGTTCTCGCTCCGAGAATCTTATCAGGTCAAACTGAGGTGGGAATTTTGGTCGAAGCCGGAGGGGCTTTTATTGTTGTATTTCAGTCTTTAATTGTTGTGGTCAGGCAGTTTGAAAACATCACTCGTTTTATGGCCGGACTTGAACGGTTAGAGAGTTTAGAAAGAGTTCTGGAAGAACCAAAATTATCACCTCCAGATAGAAATACAACTATTCATACCATTGAAGATTCTAGTTTAAGCTTAGAACATATAACTTTGCAAACTCCCAATTATAAACGGATTTTAGTGAAGGATGTATCTGTAGAAATGCAAGGGAGAGAAAGATTGCTAATTGTGGGCGTAAGCGGTTGTGGCAAGAGTTCGATTTTACGAGCGATCGCCGGGTTGTGGAACTCGGGAACTGGGACAATTCACCGACCGAAATTAGGGGAAATTCTTTTCTTACCCCAACGTCCTTATATAATTTTAGGTTCTCTGCGTGATCAACTGCTTTATCCCAGCACAAACCCAAACATTTCTGATGAAGAAATATATCAGGTATTAAAACAAGTTAATTTGCCGGAGTTAGCGGAAAGGTTTGGTGGTTTAGAGGCGATCGAAGACTGGGATCATGTGCTGTCCATAGGAGAACAACAGCGAGTAGCTTTTGCTCGTTTATTGCTAACCCATCCTCGTTATGCGATTTTAGACGAAGCGACGAGTGCTCTGGATATGAAAAATGAGCAAAGTCTCTATAGTCATTTGCAAAAGTTATCTACAATTTATCTTACAGTAGGACACCGCCCAACGTTGTTGCAATATCACGACAAAGTTTTGGAAGTCCATGACGATGAAACTTGGCGCGTGATTTCTGCCCAAGATTATAATTTTATGTCAATGCCTTAATGGGGAGATAACAATGGATTTAACCTCTCCCAATTTAACCCAGAAAAAACCGGGTTTCTATGACAGTTGTTGCTTGATCGCAAAGGTTGTCTGATGGAAACCCGGTTTCGTGTCCCTTGAGTTCTCTAAGCGGCAAGAACTGGGGTACTCATCGGCACAATCGGTTCCGATAGGAGTTGGTTATAAACGAGGGCGAGTCGATTGGCGACACTCTCCCAGCTAAAGGCTAATTCTACGCGCAAGCATCCTGCGCCTCCGAGTTCGTCTCGCCATTCAGGATTGCTGAGAATCCGGTCGATCGCAACGGCAAAGGCCCGTTCATCTTTGGGAGGGGCCAAGAGTCCGGTGATTTCCGGGACAACGGTGAATTTTAATCCACCAACATCGCTGGCAACGACGGGAGTCCGACTCGCCATTGCTTCGATCGCCACTAATCCAAAGGGTTCATAATGACTGGGGACAACGCAGACATCAGCGGCAGCATAGTACAAATGCAAATTCGTTTGACCTAACCGTCCAGGGAAGGTGGTAATGTCATCAATTCCCAATTCTTTGACAATGCCATGAATGCGATCGCGTTCCATGCCATCACTTTGACCCGGACGATAACCGCCGCCGATAATCAGTTGCAGTTTGTCGCGATCGCTCTCTAATAAGCTTGATTGTCCCACGGCACGAACCAGAGTTTCAATTCCTTTACGGCGATCAAATCGACCCACATAAAGTACCACTTTCGCATCCGGTTTAATCCCTAATTCTGCCCTCGCTTCGGCCCGACTGACACTGCCAAATCGGTGGATATCTGTTCCACAGGGAATCACTTCTATTTCCCCTTTTGTTGAGACCAGTTGTCTCATGTGCTGTTGTTCTTGAGGACTGGTGGCAATGATGCGATCGGCTGTTTCAAGACAGGCTTTTTCTGTTGCCAGTCGCGTAGAGGCGATCGCTGGGTTATCGGGGATAGATTGATACTTTACAGCACCCAAAGAGTGATAGGTATGTACTAGTCTCAGCGGTTGATGCTTTCTGAGTTCCATTCCCACCCAGGAAGATAACCAATAATGGGTATGAATCAACGAATATTGAATACCTTCTCTGCGTTGGAATTCCTGGAACGCTTTTACAAACTCAGGCAGATATTCAAATATTTTATCTCGACCAATAAACTTAGGAGGTCCTGCATTTAAGCGGATCGTTCGACAATTGGGATGGTGATTCACAATTGCCATTTGTTCCGGATGGTTTCGGCGGGTAAACATATCCACTTTCCATCCCAGGTTGGCAAGGGCCAAGCCGACTTGGAGAACGTACACGTTTTGGCCTCCGGCCTCCTCCTTACCGATTTCTGCGGCGGGGTCGCCAGTCACAGAAATTAAAGCAATCCGATTTTTGTTTAGGTTTAGCATAACTTTGATCTTCACCTCATGCCTTGCTAGATTGCTGAATTGCTCAATGGAATTGATTCCATCAGGTTCAGACAAACCGAACAAATTACTCGTCTAAGGACACTAATGAGATCGCGCAAATGAATAAAGTTTACCGATCTTTCAGTCTCGTCTCAATGCCGACGGGGTTAGCTGATGGGCGAGGATTGAGAGATATCCCTTTTCTAGGTTTAGAAAATAAGCCCCGGAGTTGGTTCCCCCGCTTCAGTTGTTAGATTAGGATTAGCAACACTTATCTCAGCGATTAAACTGAATTATGCAAATCCTTAACTGGATTAGGCTGACTTATTTGAACTACGGGTAATATAACCTACTCCTCGCAAATTTTTCCATACCTCTGTAGATAGATTTGGCAAAACGTCTTAAACTGCTAATTACATCTATCCCTAGACAGAGTTTTGGGTCTGTCTAGGGAAATAAATGAGTTATTCCCTGGGTAAATGGGTTGAAAGGCGATCGCGATAGAGCAGCCGCTACAATGAAATTAATCCTGTCCTACCCCTAGGCTATAGCACCTCAAGGCTTTCTTAGATTTGAGGTACACTATTAAGGATTGAGCCGGTCAGGGTCAGAAATTCCGGGGATACTATCTTAACTTTATTATTTTCTTGATTATGCTAGATTGGATTACCAACACAATTACCGCACTTAACTATTGGGGCATCGCTTTGTTGATGTTCCTGGAAAATATTATTCCGCCCATTCCTTCCGAACTGATTATGCCCTTGGCTGGATTTACGGTCTTCCAAGGTAAACTCACCTTTTGGGGGGTAGTCGTTGCCGGGACAATAGGGTCTCTTTTAGGGGCATTACCTTGGTATTATGTCAGCCGCAGACTAGGAGAAACTAAATTAAAAGCCTGGATAGACCGATATGGGCACTGGCTAAAATTGACCAATGAAGATATTAATAAATCTCAAATTTGGTTTAGGAAATACGGATCAATCATTGTTTTATTTGGCCGACTTATTCCGGGGATTCGTACTTTTATTTCGATTCCAGCCGGTTTACAAAAGATGCCTTGGTTTGAATTTTTAGGGTACTCGTTGATTGGGTCACTTTGCTGGAATCTTTTGCTGACTTATGCGGGCTTTGTTTTAGGTCAGAATTATGGGCTAGTCGAGAAGTTTTTAGGTCCGGTTGCAGCAGTTGTGCTGGTTGGGGTGGCACTTTTCTTGATTGTCTGGGTAGTCCAGCGCAAAAAGCAAGCTTAGGATAGGGTTTGTCATTGGTATGAGCAGGACTTACCCAGGCGTTGAGACTTTAGCCTACAGTTCCGGTGGAGTCTCCCAAGGCAAGGGATGTGGCGTAGAGAAGTCGCCACCCCAGGGAGAACGGATCTGAGTGCAATAGGGATCAGGGACTGGAAGGCCGTTTAGCCCCCGATCGCCCTTTCCTAGGATTGTCTTGTTGTAGAAGTCCAGGGGTATGATATATTAGTTGATTGTGCTGAATTAATGGAAGTCCATGCCTAAACTGAAAACCAGAAAGGCTGCTGCCAAGCGCTTTAAAGCCACGGGCAGTGGTAAGATCAAGCGTCGGAAAGCCTACAAAAGCCACCTACTCGAACACAAATCGGCTACTCGCAGAAATCGGCTGTCTAAGAGCGCCCTTGTCAGCGAGCAGGATGAAAAAAACGTGCATTTAATGATGCCGTATTTGTAAAAAGTTAGACGCTCGATTTGTGGCGACAGAAGTCAGTAAGCTTCACACCCTTCTAAGGTTGGATAACCTCTGGCTTCCTAGCCCGGTAGCGGGGGTTATAAAGCCCTCTCCAATCGAGAGAATTGATTCAGTGTTCAAATTTGTACCAATAAAGGAAAAGTAACCATGACACGGGTAAAACGCGGGAACGTTGCTCGCAACCGCCGCAAAAAGATACTGAAAATAGCCAAAGGATTTCGGGGTTCGCACTCGAAACTATTCCGGACAGCTAATCAGCAGGTGATGAAAGCCCTGCGGAATTCCTATCGCGATCGCCGCAAGAAAAAGCGTGATTTTCGCCGTCTGTGGATCGCCCGGATTAACGCAGCATCTCGGATGCATGGCATGAGCTACAGCCAATTGATTGGCAATCTCAAGAAAGCCAATATTCAGCTCAACCGCAAAATGCTTTCTCAAATGGCAATTTTAGACCCGGCGAGTTTTGCCAAAGTTGTAGAACTGGCCGCTCAAGCCAAATCATAAATGATGAGGCAGCCAGAGGGCAAAAGGATCAAGGGTATTTTGCTTGTTGTTGCCTTTTGCCTTTGGCCCTGGGGCCAAATTGGGAATGCGGCGGAATTCGCTGAAATTCAGCAGCGGGGTCAACTCATTGTGGCGGTGAAAGATAATGTCCGTCCAATGGGATTTAGAGAGGGCAGCGGCAATCTGCAAGGCTTTGAAATTGATATTGCGCGACGTTTAGCCCAAGAGTTACTGGGGAGTCCCGAGGCGGTAGAACTCGTTCCGGTGGAAAATCGCGATCGCCTTGCGGTGGTGATGTCCGGTGAAGTGGACTTGGCGATCGCCCGAGTAACGGCAACCCCATCGCGATCGCGGGTGGTTTATTTCAGCTCACCCTACTACCTAGATGGGGCGAAAATTATCACCCGAGACCCCTCAATCCGTCAACTTTCCGACCTCGTGGGGCAAGCGATCGCCGTTCTGAATGCCTCCAGTACCCTTCCCCTGTTGCAGTTTCGACTTCCTCAAGCCCAGTTAGTCCCCGTAGACTCTTACCAAGAGGCACAACAGCTACTCGAATCCGGGGGCGCCCGTGCCTTTGCTGCCGATGCCAGTATCTTAACCGGATGGGTGCAGCAATATCCCCAATACCGACTGCTGCCATTCCAGTTGTCCACTCAACCCCTGGCAGTGGTGATGCCGAAAGGATTGCAATATGCCCAACTGCACTCCCGAGTCAATCAGGCGATCGCCCAATGGCATCAGGACGGGTGGTTACAAGAACGGGCTGAACACTGGGGTTTACCCGTGGTAAAAGTCACCCAAAGTAGCCCCTCAAGTGAGGGTCAACCCCTCATCCCTGAAGCATCAAGATAATCAAAATAAACCCGATAATCAAAATTCTAGGGCAGTTGAATCAGTCAATTTAAAACGGCATGGATACCTCTCTTCCCCTTCTTTACCTCTCAATTTTACTGGGATTACTCGCAGTTGCTGCTTGGGCTGTAGTTCGTCAAGTGCTTAGAACTCGGCAGATTGAACTCAACCTGGCTCGATTGCAACAAACCCTTTCCAAAGAAAAAGGAACCGCCGAACAGTATTATGAACTCGGCAGTATTTATTTGGATAAACAACTCTTTTCCCAAGCCCTGGTGCAGTTCCAAAAAGCTTTAAAATCTAAAGACCCAATTGATGAGGAAAGTAAAGCGCTCATCTACAATGCTTTAGGATATAGCTATGCGGCCTTGGAGCAGTATGACTTAGGGATTCGTCAATATAAAGAGGCTTTAAAGCTTAATCCTGAATATGTCACCGCCTGGAATAATCTTGGGTTTGCGTTTGATCGCAAAGGCTTAACGACTCAGGCATTAGAAGCCTACGAAAAAGCCCAGGAACTTGACCCCAACAATAAAACCGCCACTAAACGAGTGGCTTCCCTTCGGAAGAGACTGCCCACAGCCACCTCATAAATGCGGCTCAGTCTAAAGTGAGAGGAGACAGAGGTATCCTTCGCCCTCTTCCCTCTCCCGGGTCATTTTAGCAGCCTGTTCTCGGGTTTTTGTGCGCATCACTGGGGGATTTCGCGAGAAGCTGGGTTGGTTCTCCTAACTCAAGGGCAGAAATATATTGTTTTATTAAAAAAAACCCTACTGTGGAAAGTGTCCTATAAAAAAAGGGTACGTTATGATCTCAACAAGTGCCGTGTAAATCAATCCCCCTTCCGGGGAAAGATTATTTAACCTTGCTCGGTTTGGAGAATCATTCATGACCAACGTACCATCGAATCATACCCCCTTGTACCGGAATGCCCTGGAACCCCTTGTGGTAGAAGAATCACAACGGCAATTGCGGCAACTCCCACCGAAAATGCTGGGGTCTCTCAAGCCTGAGCAAGTTTTAGCTCAGGTTGTCGCTTATGCTCTGAATCGACTCCCGGCGTTGTATGCCACGAGCGATCGCGGCTGGCAATTTCAACAACATCAGGCCCAAAAATTAAGGCCCCAAATTGTGATGGCTGTCCGTCAAGGATTTGCGGCGGTGCAACGGGATCCCCTGACTCCGGTTTGGAATGATGCGCCAGAACCCGAACCAGAAGCTGCTGATACGAATGAGAAGCGTGCACAAGCTAGACGCCGAATTGCATCATACCGCTCTTTTAATGTTTAAAACCCTGAGAACTCGCACGGAATAAGTGCTAAATTTTAACATCATAAATTCCTCCGCGACTGTCTAAAAAGGAAGTGTGTATTCAGTAAACCGTCAAAAATTTGGAAAATTGGATAGAGTGACGATCGCGTCTGGGGTCATCTATATAAAGCAGTCCTAAAGGATTTTTAAGAAAGCCATCGAGCAAGATGTGATGCCTCCGTCACCCTATTCCATTTAGCGATCGCCATGCCTGGACTAGATGTCCGTAAGCCTTGCCGATTTGCTTTAAGCCCTTACAAAAGGTTGAACCGTCGCTCCATAACTCTCCCGATTTAGGAGTGCGATCAACTGGGATCAACAACTTCCCGATGAGGAAAAAGGCCATTGTTTTTTAAATTCATTTGAAATAACTGGACGGAACTCCGGAACGATTTTGGGTGCATCCAAATCCGGCGATCGCGCAGTTTCTATACCCTATTTATCACGCCCACTCCACTTTTTCATTGATCCCCTTTTCCTCCTCGACTGTTCAGACTCCTCGGTTTAAAAACTTACTGGAAAGGGTCCAAAATTTCTATCCAGGGATAGAGGAGACCCAGGATTTTCTAACCCGAGGATTGTGATATTATAACAGCACAGGGGATCGGAACTTTGGGCAAAGATGGGGACTCGATAAAACCCTCTCCATTCTCAACTGAGGAGAGAGCCGAGGAAGCCATCCATAAAAATTTAGACTCGCTGCCGGAAGTTCATACTATTAGCAATAGTAGTGAATCCTTTTCCTAAGCCTCATCTGAATTATAGCGGGTTTCGATTAAATGAGAGCCAAACGCTCCCCCTCAGTCCCCCTTCAAAAGGTGGACTTTGACCGGATCAGTAGACCTCAATCTTTTGAGAAATGCTATATCCCCTTACCCATCGAAATGGACCTCAAACGTCAGTCCAAAAATGTCAGGCCAATCCATCATAAAGAAAAAAAGCACTCATGAGATCGGACCTATCCTGGAAATCGGCAGGCTCGCGCCGGACATGGATCCCGTATTTCGTATCAGTCGTGACGTTGCTACTGACTGCCCTGGCCTCTTATACGGTGGACCGAACTTCCCAATCTAAGGAGCAGTTGCGATTCCAGAATGCAATCGAGCGAACCACGGATAGTATTAACAAGCGCCTGGACACTTACCTCGCCTTACTGCGTGCGGCGAGGGGATTATTTGCAGCTAATCCGACAGTGAGTCGAGAGCAATTCCGGCAATTTATTGATAATCTGGAACTGCCCGAACGGTATCCAGGAATCCAGGGGGTTGGTTTTTCCGTGCGGGTCAATCCGGAAGAAACCAAGCAGATCCTGGCGCAAATTCAGCCTTATAATCCAGGGCGTTTGGCGATTAGCCCCGAGTATGAGCGATCGGAATATCATGCGATTCTATATCTGGAACCGTTAGATGCCCGGAACCGAGGGGCGCTCGGATACGATATGTTCAGTGAGCCGGTGCGTCGTGCGGCAATGGAACGGGCGAGGGATACGGGAGTAGCGGCAGCATCGGCTCCGGTGACATTGGTGCAGGAGGTGGAGGAATACAAACAGGCGGGATTTCTGATTTATCTGCCGGTTTATCGCAGTGGCGTTACCCCCGAGAACGTTGACTCGCGGCGATCGCAATTGTTGGGTTTTATCTACAGTCCCTTTCGCGCCGATAATCTCCTCACGGGAATTTTCGCTAAGGAACAATATCCCACGGTAGATTTTGAAATTTATGATGGGAGTCAGCTTACGTCGGAATTCTTGCTGCATTCCTCCCACAAATACCAAGGAAGAAATAGCCAATCCCATCGCCCGACATTTCGAGGAATGCGGACCCTGGATGTGGCGGGACGCACCTGGACGATCGCCTTTGTCTCCACCCCCGAATTCGACCAACTTTCTGGTAGAAACCTAGTTCCCTATATCTGCGGCAGTGGATTGATCATTGCTTCTATCTTATTTCTCCTGACGCGATCGCAAGCGCAAGCGCGTTATGCGGCAGAACGAGTCGCCCTCCAATTGCGCGCCTCCCAAACTGCTTTGAAAGAAAGCGAATTGCGACTACGCTGCCTGGTGGATGCCAATATTATTGGCATCATCATCCACGATACCCAAGGCAATATTGTCGAAGCTAATGATGCCTTTCTCAACCTCTTGGGATACCCCAATACTGCGATCTCCCAATTGAATTGGTGGGAGATTACCCCCTTGGAATATCGCCCAACCGATGAAGAGGCGATCGCCCAAATGAAAGCCACAGGGTCTCATCCCCCCTTTGAGAAAGAATATATCCGCCAAGATGGTAGCCGAGTACCCGTGCTCCAAGGTAGCGCCTATTTGGGCGGAACCGACGAATTAGCCGTTAGTTTTGTCCTCGACTTGAGCGACAATAAACAAGCCCAACTTTCTCTAAAAAATTCAGAAACCCGCTTCCGAACTTTAATTGAGCAGTCTCCCTTAAGCATCCAAATCTTCTCACCCCAGGGTCAGACACTCCAGGTAAACCGCGCCTGGGAAGACCTCTGGGGCATCACCTTAGCCGAACTGGAAAATTATAATATTCTCCAGGATCAGCAACTTGTAGAAAAAGGCATCATGCCTTATATCAAAACGGCTTTTGAAGGAGAATGCGTTGCGATTCCCGCCGTCCGGTATGAACTCCATAAAACCTTACCTGAGACGGTTTTAGATCCGAACACGGAACATTGGGTTCAAGCCTATATGTACCCGGTCAAAGATCGGGACGGCAATATTCGCGAACTGGTGATTGTTCATGAAGATATCACAGAACGTCAGAATTTAGAGGCACAATTGGAGGCAAGGGCGGAACAACTCGCCCAAGCGAATCGGATGAAAGATGAGTTCTTGGCGACCCTCTCTCATGAATTGCGAACGCCGCTGAATTCTATGCTGGGGTGGAGTCAGTTGTTGCAAATGCGAAAATTAGATCTAACGACTACGGGACGAGCCTTAGAAAGCATTGAGCGTAATACTAAGGTCCTGACTCAATTGATTGAGGATTTGTTGGATGTCTCGCGGATGATGACGGGTCAATTTCGGATTCAATTGCGTCCCGTGGACTTGACGGAACCGATTGAAAATGCGATCGCCTCAGTGCAACCGGCAGCGGATGCTAAAAAAATTTCCATTTGCGCGGCTTTTACGCCAGAAGTTACCCTGGTTGCGGGAGATCCCGTGCGCTTACAGCAAGTGGTATGGAACCTGCTGTCCAATGCGATTAAGTTTACTCCTATGGGAGGACGGGTCGATGTGGTTTTACAAGGCGATCGCACGAGAGCTCAAATTATTGTTCGAGACACAGGTTCAGGAATTGCGCCGGAGTTTTTACCCTATCTGTTTGAGCGATTTCGCCAAGCGGATAGCGCGATTACCCGATCGCATGGGGGTCTAGGCATGGGGTTGGCGATCGTCCGTCATTTAGTCGAACTCCACGGGGGTACGATCGCCGCTGAAAGTCCGGGACTCGGACAGGGTGCCACCTTTATTGTCACCCTTCCTAAAGAGGCGATCGAGCCTTCCTCCCAGGGTTTGTCCGGGGAAAATTTTAGGACTTCTGACGGCTTTTAACCCAAAATGGACCTTTCCTAAACGGTTCGACGGGTGATACGGGGTTAACGCAACAGCAGAATCACAGTTTGCAACACCCCGATCGCCACCCCGAGGATTCCCCCTAAATTCACGATCGCCTGTAACTCACTTTTAACAATGCCTTGAATCGCGCTTTCCAGTTCTTCGGCGGAAGTATTTCGCACCCGTTCCACAATCACGCGATCGATATTCATAATCGGAATCGCTTTAGCAACCAAGGTTTCTAAATCTCGTTCCAA
Organism: uncultured Oscillatoriaceae bacterium; assembly: GCA_965650385.1. Lineage (GTDB taxonomy): Bacteria > Cyanobacteriota > Cyanobacteriia > Cyanobacteriales > Laspinemataceae > Laspinema. Next base: position 20,352 of record CBFGOM010000029.1, on the reverse strand, counting down.
ATACCGCTCTAAAATTAACGCTAATTCTTTACTCACCAATCCTAACGAGGCATTCACCACCGAAGAGGCTTGCAGACGCTTCAGAATTAAAGTAGCCACATTTTCCCAGTTCACGGAATGAGTCAACCCCTGAATTAAGTCCCCCCCGCGCGTTTGGACATAAGTGCGGATACTTTCTTTGAGGGTTTTTCTCAGTTGGCGTACGGTAGAAACGGGCAAATTTTGCAGGGAAAGATTGTGCAACCATTCCTGCAAACGACCCCGTATCCCCAAAGTCTTGATTAATTCAGCAATTCGCGCATTCGCATCTTCTTTCTCATCGAGGCAAAAGGTCCGCAGACGAGTGAGGGTATTGCGTAACCCCAATAAATTGGCAACCACCCAGTAAGTCCCGCTACTTTTCTCGCGAAACCCCTCGTCAATCGCCGTAATATTGCGATCGGTCAGAAAATCAACCACAGTTTGCCGAACCACATCCGCAGGCAGAACCGCCGTGAGTAACCAGTCTGACAATTGCTGGGCTTGATTTTCAGTGAGTTGAAACTCCAGCAGCACCAGGTCGAAAATTTGGTTAATCTGGGGTTCTAGGAAATCTTCCTGTCTGGCTAAAACTCGAATCATGCGCGGGAAGGATTCTCCCAGCAAATCTCGCAGGATACCCGCCAGAATTTTAGCGGTTTTCTGCTCCGTATCCGATTTGAGTTGCGTGAGTGCCAGTTCGAGTAACCAGTGAATCGCCGCCTGGATTCGTTCCGTTTCCAGGAGTCGCTTTGCCAACTTTTCCAACTCCGTTGGCGTTAGCAAGGACCCCATAATTGTATCGGCAATCCGTTCGGCTAATCGTTCTTGGTTACGGGGAATCAAACCCGGGGTGAACGGAACCCGCCGTCCCTTGAAAACATAGGCACGGTAAGGACGGAAAAGCATTTTGATGGCTAGATCATTGGTGAAATAACCAATAATTCCCCCAGCGATCGGGGGTAAAAGATAAGGCCCAAGACTCAAGAGATCCATTCGCTATCAGCGTTTACTCGTCAAGCATCGTAGGTTAACAGGTAACGGTGAATGGTTAACCCCTCCTCCAACACTCAACTCTGACGTTTAGTGACGACTAATACTCCCATGATGCCACCTGAGATGGGGTAATGTGTGGCTTGGGCGAATCCGGCTTGTTCTGCCAGCCGGATTTGTTCGGGTCCCTGGGGGAATTTTTCCAAACTGGGGAGGATGTAGGCATATTCATCCTGGAGTCCATTGGCGGTGGCAACGGGGACGACGATGGTTTGGAGAATCCACTGCTGAACAGCGTGGAGGGTGGGATTGGTGGGGCGATGGAAGTCCAAAATGGCGGCGGTTGCACCGGGTTTGAGGACGCGATGGAGTTCTCGCAGACTGCGGGGGATATCGGTGACGTTGCGCAATCCATATCCCATTGTGGCGGCATCAAAAAAGTTGTCGGCAAAGGGGAGATGGAGGGCATCGGCTTCAATCCAGTGGATGGTTCGAGGGGGGTAGAGGCGATCGCATCGCTGACGGGCGATTTCCAGTTGAGCACAGGAGAAATCCACGCCGAATACTTGTCCGGTTTTGCCGACTCGTTCCCCCAGCAATTGAGCGAGGTCCCCACTGCCACAGCATAAATCTAAGCAGGTATCACCGTCTTGGGCTTGACTCCATTTGACGGCCATCAATTTCCAGATCCGGTGTTGTCCCACGCTTAACCAATCGTTGAGGCGATCATAAACGGGGGCTATCCGGTTGAAGAGGGCTTGAATGCGATCGGCGTCTGTGGTTGTTTCAACAGTAGGAGGGGTCATGGATGATATCGAGTACAAGTGAGGGCGAGGGCCACCTGTTGGGCGGAAAGATGCAACAGTTCTAGTTCATCCTCGCGCAGGATAGAGGGTTCTTTCCATTGCAGGGATAAAACAGCGATTTGCTCGTTGCGGTAATCAATGGGGATGGCGAGATGAGCTTGGATCCCGGAACTTTGGTAGTGGGGGACTTGGGCGAGAGTCGGGTCTTTGGCAATATCGACGGCGATCTGAACATTTCCCGTGGCGATCGCCTGCTGAATCAACGGGTCATCCTGCAACCAGTTCTCTACAATGCCATCTTTACTGTAGGTGCTTTGGGCTGCGGCTAAGGCATTTTTCTCCACCAACTGTAAAATACAGTAATCTGGAGAAAAGTTCTCCCCAAATGCCTGCGCTAAAGGGGGTAGACAAGCCTCTAAACTGTTAGCAGAGCGAGCAACCCCGACAATGGTCATCAGGAGATTGGTTTGCGCTTGAGCACGTCGCAGTTCCTCCGTCCGTTGCTTGAGTAGTTCGTAGGTTTCTGCCGCCCGTTGAACCACGGTTTTCAGTTCATTGGGGTCCCACGGTTTAGTAATGTATTTATAGACTTGTCCGGAGTTGATGGCTTCAACGAGATCCTCAATATCCGTGAATCCAGTCAAGATAATCCGCACCGTATTGGGAAACTGGGGGACTGTTTTACTGAGAAACTCAGTTCCCTTCATTTCCGGCATCCGCTGATCGGAGATGATTACCGCGACTTCCCCTTCTTGAGAGAGGATTTCTAAAGCACTGGCTCCACTATCCGCCTTCAGGACCTGAAACTCTCGCCGGAACGTGCGATAGAGCAAATCCAGGTTATCTGGTTCATCATCGACGACCAGCATTTTCGGTTTTTTTCTTCGCTCTCGACTTTTCAATTGACTCTTAATGTTATCTAGTTCAGGGATTGCGTTATCCATAACACTACAATAAACTCCTTTCGCCCCACAGTCCGGGTAACAGCCCTCAATCAATAGTACCCAATCTGGGTCAGGGGGTAGAAAATCCAACGGAAAAGTTGCGATCGCCCTGGGAGGAGAGTCCCTTTTCAGTGTCCTAATCCCTTGATTTGTCCTGGGGTTACCCGTTTAACCTGGGGTTGCTTACGCCTGTCCCTACCCGTGATCGGGATCCCTTGCCCGAATTCCTGCGGCAGGTGCCCAGGGGCGATCGGCTCAAATCCCTCCCTTTCACTTTCTCCACAGAACCAAATGCTAAACTAATAAATTGACCCTTACTCGTCATGCTTATGAGTTTAAATGTAGTCACCTTAGTTGGTCGAGCAGGCCAAGATCCAGATGTCAAATATTTCGAGTCTGGAAGTGTGGTTTGTAACTTAACCCTCGCGGTGAATCGTCCTACTCGGAATAGTGATGCCCCCGACTGGTTTAATTTAGGTGTGACCCGTTAGTTAGAAACCTTATTTTACAAAAATAAGGGGGATTAACTACAAGGAAATGGGAAAAATTTCCCAACCCTTGATAACTGAATGTTCATGTTGGTGAGAGTGATTAATATGCCGTTGAAGAGAAAACAAACTCCTTCAACCCCTCAAGTCCAACCCTCTCGGATGCAAGAGTGAAAGCGTCCTCCTCATCTTTGAAACTAGCACATTCAACGGTGGAAGCAAAGGAGGAAACGGAGGTCATTCGGACCCTTACCGAAAATCCCTTCTAGCAAGAGGTTATGGGTAGCTGAATGCAAAGGTATGTAACCGTCGTTAACCAGTCCCAGCGAAAGAGGTTGATACGCTGGCGTCAAAATGACCTAGGGTTAAACTGTCATTTTTAAACGAAGTCTGACAGCTTGGAATTGCTCATCTAAATGGAGCAATTTGCATCCCCCGCACCCTCGGCGGATAGTACCACCCTAACGCCTCAAAACAATGAACATTCGGAACGGGGAGTCTATGACATTTCTTAAAATTGGTCGATATTTTAAGTAGGTGCTAACCGGATAATGTCATCAGACGAGGATTGGGACCGAAGCCAAAGCCTAACTGTAATGGTTATGGATATGCTGATAGTCTCACGGTGATTTGGAGAGAAATTCATCAATTGCAATCAAAATGTCTAAAACCAGTCAAGTGACTCGGGTGGAATGGAACAAACTCAACTGGCGCAAGCTAGAACGAGCCGTGTTTAAGTTGCAAAATAGAATTTTGAGAGCCGCTCAACGTGGAGATACAAAAGCCGTTCGCAAGCTGCAAAAAACCCTGACCCGCTCTTGGTCCGCAAAATGTCTGGCGATTCGAGAGAGAATCCAAGGAGAAAAAGGAGAAGAGATAGATAATTCTTATGGGGTCAAAAAGGGCAATCGCTTCCTGACTTCTGCCGAACAGATTCAAACTTTTACCCAAAGCCTCTCTCTTTTATTCAAGGCCAATAAAACCGCCAAACTGGAAGATTTAATTCTCAAAATTAACACCACTATTCAAGATTTGAAAACCCCAAATCAGTATTCAAGTAGTGCGAAAATCCGCAAGAGAATCCATCATAATTTGCACCAGATGGTCATGCACTGGGGACGCCGTAGGACCGGGAGCTATCACAGGGCGTATCATCTCTACTGGCCGCAGCTAAATGGCAGAATCCAATGGTTAAAATAACCGATTTAAGGGCATTTCTTAACTAGAAATGTACCTAAAAAAGAGGCTTTTTATCTCATTGTACCAAATCACTGAGGAGCCGTATGAGGGGAAACTCTCATGTACGGTTTTGAATCAGCGGTTAGCGAGGTGACTGGCTAATCGACTGTAACAAATCTGGGGTAAAACCGCAGAAATTGCCGCTCAATATGTCCGAAAAGGGAGTTTAATTGGTGTCAGTGGAAGTTTGAAGTTTGAATATTGGAATGACCGTTCCAGCGGTGTTCAACGTTCTAAACCCGTCATCTCTGTTGAACGCCTTGATTTGCTCGGTTCTAAACAGGAGAACGAGCAGGGGGGAGGAAGTATGAGAGGGGGTTATCAAAACGATGAATTCTAAGCGCTAAAATCACAGGTAAGGACAGGGGAAATCCTTGTCCTGCCTGCATAATTGACCAACAATCAAGGAGGGATAATGGCTGTTACTTTAAATTTACAACCTGCTTTAAAAATGACAGTGGAGCAGTTCGCAGAATTAGCACAAATCAATCAAAATTTACAGTTAGAACTAACAGAAACTGGAGCCTTACTCATTATGCCACCAACGGGGGGAGAAACAGGCAATCGCAACTTGGAATTAAGCGGTCAATTGTGGGATTGGAACCGTCAAAAGCGCCTGGGAAAAGCCTTTGATTCCTCCACCGGGTTTCGGTTGCCAAATGGTGCAGTGCGATCGCCTGATGTCAGTTGGCTCAAACTAGACCGATGGCAGGCATTAACCCCTGAACAACGCAAGAAATTTTTACCCTTATGTCCCGATTTCGCCGTGGAATTAGTCTCGGAAACCGATGAAATTCAAACCACCCGTTCTAAAATGCAAGAATACCTCGCCAACAGATTGCGCTTAGGGTGGTTAATTGACCCCGAAACCAAAACCGTCGAGATTTATCGTCAAAATCGTCCAGTAGAAGTCTTGCAGTCTCCTTCAACTTTATCCGGGGAAGAAGTCTTACCGGGTTTTATTCTAACTTTACAACCTATTTGGTAAACCGTAACTCTAAACAGTTGAAATAAAGAATCAAAACCTAGGAGGATATCATGATTGCCAATCCAGACCGGAATTACATGAGTCCCGAAGAATACTTAAAATGGGAGGAAAACCAACCCCTCAAACATGAATATATGAATGGCGAAGTCGTTGCCATGACTGGGGGAACAATTGCTCATAATGAAATTGCCGTTAATTTAACCACAGCACTCAAAAATCACCTCAGAGGAAAAGGGTGCAAAGTGTTAATGGCAGATTCCAAACTCGGGGTGTCTGAATCTGGACCTTTTTATTATCCCGATGTCATGGTCACCTGTAATGAACAGGATAAACTTGCCAAAACTATGATTAACTTTCCTTGTTTAATTGCCGAGGTTCTCTCTCCAGGAACTGAGGCATTGGACCGAGGCCAAAAATTTCAGAACTATCGGCAGATTTCCACCTTACGCGAGTATCTGCTAGTGAGCGCAAACCAAAAGATGGTTGAGTGTTTCCGATTGAATGAAAAAGGGTTATGGGAACTCTCAACTTATGGAGAAGGAGAGGAAATAGAACTGGCAAGTGTGGAGTTTCGGTTTCCTTTAAACTTGATTTATGAAGAGGTCATTTTCAACGAAAGCTAATCACAAATCATAATGTAAAAACCTCCGATTGGATAGAGTATTTATTATACAATAGAAAAATCATCTATTTACAATACTACCCCATTCAAGCCTTTTAAAACTCCTCAAATTTAGTCTTTCCGGTATTGATGATAACGAGGTGACTCATGAAATACCTACAGATTTGGAAAACTTGCAGTATCATTTTATCCGGATTCAGTATTCTGCTTGCTACTCCCGTTCTTGCTGAAATTGTTAACCTTAACTTGCTTCATCTCAATGACATCAATGAAATCACTCCTCCTCAGCATGAAAACGCGCAGGGGGGATTGGCCCGAGTGGCGACTTTAAGGCAACAATTACTAAGGGAAAACCCCCATACTTTTACCCTATTGGCGGGAGATTTATTGAGTCCTTCTGGACTGGGAAATGCTCAAATCGAGGGCCAGGCGATCGCGGGTCAGCAAATGGTCGCGGTGATGAATACCCTCGGACTCGACTATGCCACCTTTGGCAATCATGAATTTGACCTCAGAAAAGAAGAATTTTATGCTCGCTTGCAAGCGTCTAATTTTCAGTGGGTTTCTACGAATGTTTCCACTGAATCGGGAGAACCCTTTGAGCAAGTTCCTCGGTCTATGATCTTTGAAATAGCGGGGGAACAAGGTGCAGTCGTTAGAGTTGGATTAATCGGGTTAACCCTGGATTTAAACCGGAGAAATTATGTAACCTATACAGACCCCATTGAATCTGCCAAAACTCAAGTTCACCAACTGCAAGGCCAAGTTGATATTCTGGTGGCCCTCACTCATCTTTCCCTAGAACAGGATAAACAATTAGCTGAAGCTATCCCAGAAATTGACTTAATTCTCGGGGGTCATGAACATGAAAATATCCAAGTCTGGCGCGGTCCTAATCTCACGCCAATTTTTAAGGCGGATGCCAATGCTAAAACGGTTTATGTTCATCGTTTAAGCTATGATACGACCACGCAACAGATCAATATTGTTTCCGAATTAGTTCCTATTACTCAAGCCATTCCTGAAGATTTAACAGTCAGACAAATTATCAACGAATGGCTAGAAAAAGGATATCAAGCCTTTCGAGACAATGGATTTAATCCCGATGAAGTGATTGCCACCCTCACGGAATCCTTGGATGGGTTAGATAGTCGCATTCGCCATCAACCCACTAACTTAACAAGATTAATCACCCAATTTCTGTTGAATGAAGTAGAGACTGCTGATTTAGCTATTTTGAATAGTGGCGCAATTCGGATTGATGATGTGATTGAACCGGGTCCGATTACCCAATATGATATCTTGAGACTTTTGCCCTTTTCCGGTATTGTGAGGACAGTTGAGATGAAAGGGAGTCTCTTAGAACAAGTTTTGCACCAAGGAATAGAGAATAAAGGGACGGGAGGTTATTTGCAAACAGCCAATGCTAGGCAAGATATTGATAATAATTGGATGATAACCGATCGCCCTTTAGACCCCAATCAAACTTACACCATAGTTCTCCCTCAATTTTTAGTCGAAGGCAGAGAACAAAACTTAGAGTTTTTAACCTGTGAACACCCGGAAATTCGCTGTGGGGAAGAACTCAGAGATATCCGGTTAATTGTAATTGACCAATGGAAAAAACTGTCTACAGTAACCGAAAGGGTAAAGATTTCTCCTCAATCTTGGCCCTTAGAAGTTTGGCTGGCTTCCTCTACCCTATGCCGGGAAGAAGGATTACCGGGTTTTATCCGAACCTGATAATGGATTGGGGCAGGGGAAGGGAAGGGTGATAAAATTGGGTAACCTTGCCGATCGCCTTTGATGGCGTTGTGTTTTTAGCTGAACCCAATTATCACACTTTATGGGAAAATTAACCTTACCTCAACTCGAACGACACTTATTTGCTGCCGCTGATATTTTGCGGGGGAAAATGGATGCTTCGGAGTTTAAAGAATATATTTTTGGGATGCTGTTTCTTAAACGCGCTTCTGATGTTTTTGAGGAACAGTATCAGCAGATTATTAAGGATAATTTGGCGAGGGGACGCAGTACAGAAGAGGCGACACAACGGGCGGAACGGGCGACGAGTTACCGTGAAACGTTTTTTGTGCCGGAAAAGGCTAGATGGGACTATCTACGGGATAATTTGCATCGCAATATTGCCGATGAGTTAAACAAAGCATTGGCGGCCCTAGAAGAGGCTAACCCCCAATCTCTCGGGGGTGTTTTGGGTCATATTGATTTTAACCGCCAGGTTGGAAAAAGTCGTCTGAACGATCGCCAGTTGCGGCAACTGATTCAACATTTTAATAAGTATCGGTTGCGAACTGAGGATTTTGTTTTTCCAGATTTGTTGGGGGCCGCGTATGAGTATTTGATTGCCGAATTTGCCGACTCTGCCGGGAAGAAAGGGGGGGAATTTTATACCCCTCGGGATGTGGTGCAGTTGATGGTTCGGTTGGTGAAACCGCAAGAGGGAATGTCAGTTTATGACCCCTGTGTTGGTTCTGGGGGGATGTTGATTCAGGCGAAGCAATATGTGGAGGAATGCGGGGGGAATTCCCAGAATTTGGCCCTCTATGGACAGGATAATAATGGGGGGGTTTGGGCTATTTGTAAGATTAATATGCTGCTGCATGGAATTCGGGATGCGGATATCCAAAATGAGGATACCTTGAGCAATCCTGCGCATATTTCCGGTGGGGAATTGATGCGGTTTGACCGGGTATTAAGCAATCCGCCGTTTTCTCAGAATTATAGTACAGAAGGGCTGAATTTTTCGGGGCGGTTTTGTCATGGATTTTGTCCGGAGTCCGGGAAAAAGGCGGATTTAATGTTCGCGCAACATATGCTATCGGTGTTAAAAACGGATGGGATGATGGCGACGGTTATGCCGCATGGTGTTTTGTTTCGGGGGGGACAAGAAAAGGCGATTCGTCAGAGTTTGATTGAGAATGATTGTCTGGAGGCAATTGTGGGGTTGCCGCCGAATTTGTTTTATGGGACTGGGATTCCGGCGTGCATTTTGGTGATGCGTCCGAAAGGGGCTAAATCTGGGGACCGTCAGGGTAAAGTTTTATTTATTAATGCGGATGCGGAATATTATTCTGGACGCGCTCAAAATTTTCTAAAACCAGAACATATTGAGAAGATTGTCTCGACTTTTGAGGCGTTTAAACCCATTCCCAGTTATGCCTCGGTGGTGACGCGGCAGGAGTTGGCAGAGAATGAATATAATTGTAATATTCGTCGTTATGCCGATAACTCTCCCCCGCCTGAACCCCAGGATGTGACGGCGCATTTATTAGGAGGAATTCCGGAGACGGAAGTGGAGGCAAAACGGGAACTTTTGGCCGCGCATGGGTTTGACACGAGTCGGATTTTAGTTCCTCAATAGGGTTTGATTTTTCACCCCCTAATTTTGAACCTGATGAACGAGTGACTGATGAAACAATATTTAGAATTTATCCCGAAAATTACCCAACGCAGTGACATTAAAACTTTTATTGAAAATGACCCCGGGGTGCAGGAACGGGAGGGTCAACTTTATGGCGTTTTTAATGCATGGTGGGAGTTGCATTCGCCGAATTTGGCGCGGTTGCCAGAAACGAAGGCGGTAAACTCGTTGCGCCAGGAGTTTTTGGATTCGTTTGTGGAAAATTTGACGCCGGTGGGGTTATTGGATCGGTTTAAAGTCGCGGGGGTGGTTGCTAGTTGGTGGGATGAAGTGCGCTATGAGTTGCGAACTTTATCGGAGTCGGATTTTAGCGGATTGGTGGATAGTTGGGTGGAGACAATCCGCGATGCCTTGGAGGATGATAAGGAGAATAAGGAACGGGAAAAGTTTGACCCTTTGAATCATAAGCTAGTGGTGCGATTGCTGGCAGATTATTTACAGGAAATTGCCGACAGTGAGGCAAAAATTGCGGAGTTTGAACAGGAAAAGGAGGAATTTGAACGGGGGGAAGATCGGGAGGAGGAAGAGGAGGGAGAAGACTCTGAGGAGGCGGTGAATGTCGCCAAGGAGTTGGAAGAACGGTTAAAGAAACTGAAAAATGCGGTTAAGGAACCGAAAAAAGACCTCAAAGCATTGAAAAAGAAAGGCGCATTATTTGAGGGGGAGAAAATTGCCCGATTAGAGGCAGAAATTAAACCCATAGAGTCGGAGATTAAGGAGATTGAAGCGCAGCTAAATCCTTATAACGAAATCAAGAAAAATCTGAATGCGGAAAAGAAGAAATTAAAGCAATTGAAGGGTGAACTGGTGACTCGATTGCTGGAGGCGCGGGAAAATTTGAGTCAGGATGAATGTCAAAAATTGGTTTTGGATAGTTTTAAGGAAGGAATCACGACGGAGTTAGAACGGTATGTGACGGCGCATCGACAACAAGTTATCGCCACGGTAGAGAATTGGTGGGATAAGTATCGGGTGAATTTTCGAGAAATTGAAGCAAAACGGGATGAAGCAGCGGCGCGATTAGATGAGTTTTTGACTCAGTTGGGATATGGGTGAGGGGGTAGGCGGTAGGTTCGGGGTTGATTATGAGTAGTATTTTAACTTAACGCCTAACATCTAAAAAAATAGGGTAGAGTGTTTTCCGTTGGATGAGTGTGGGGTTTGGGACCTGGCAATTTATAAGGGGATGCGGTGGAATTGATGAGTGTTGAGTGTCGTTTTCCCCTAGAATTGTTTGATTAGGACGTGATGGAGGGGGAGAGATGAGTCCGACTATTGTGAAGGTTGAGGAGTTTAAGGATTCGCCTTTGGGAATGATTCCGAAGGATTGGAAGGTACAAACAATTAGCGAGTTAGCTGATACTTATGCAGGAGGAACTCCATCCCGACATTTCAATTCAATGTTTGGTGGTTCCATTCCCTGGGTCAAGTCTTCTGAACTAAATTCTAGTGAAATAAACGATACAGAAGAAAAATTAACCGAATTTGGTCATCGGTCTTCCTCTACTAAGTGGATACCAGCTAATACTACTTTAGTGGCAATGTATGGGGCAACCGCAGGATTAGTAAGTTGGCTTAAAATTAAAGCTGTAACTAATCAAGCAGTATTAGCTATTTTACCTAAAAGTAATGAGACTTTTTCTCGTTGGTTATACTGGAATTTTAACTTATATTCCGCTAAATTAATATCATCAGTTCAAGGTTCTGGTCAGCCCAATTTAAATAAAAAAATAATTGATGAATTAAAAATTTGTCAGCCGCCTTTTGAAGAACAAAAACGCATTGTTGAAATTTTGGATACTGTGGATGAGTCGATCGCCCATACAGAGTCCCTCATCCAAAAGCTCAAGCAAATGAAGGCGGGACTGCTGCACGATTTGCTCACACGCGGGTTAGATGAAAATGGGGAATTAAGAGATGCGATCGTTCACCCCGAACAATTCAAAGATTCCCCAATGGGTCGCATTCCGAAAGAGTGGGAACTAACTACAATTGGTGAACAGGCATTCACAGGTTCGGGTTCAACTCCAAACAGAGGGATTATATCTTATTGGCAAAATGGTACTATAGGATGGATTAAAACCGGAGAAATTAATTACAATATAATTTTAAATACAGAAGAAAAAATTACCGAAAAAGCTCTTGCTGAAACATCATTAAAAGTTTATCCGGCTGAAACAGTTTTAATAGCTATGTATGGCGAGGGTGTCACGAGAGGGAAAGCGGCAATATTGGGCATAGAATCAACTATAAATCAAGCTTGTGCAGCAATAATTTCCAAAACCAGCAATTTAATCCAACGTTATTTATTTCATTATTTAAGCAACCAATATAAAAATATAAGAAATTTAAGTCATGGCTCTCATCAATCAAATTTAAACGAGGCTTTGATTGCTTCATTTCCTATGTTGTTACCATCTAAAGATGAACAAAATAAAATCATAAAAATAATTGATGATTACAACAACCGCATCCACCAAGAAGAAGCCTATCGCGACAAACTCAAACAACAGAAAAAAGGCTTAATGCAGGACCTCCTCACGGGAAAAGTGCGCGTTAAATCGTTGTAAATTCAATCTATTTAAACCCAACCCTCTGCAAAAAGATTGGGAACGCCTTCACACTCAGAACTGGTTTAATATAAAATAGCCATGCCGAAAACCACTAGTGAATCCCCGGAATATCTCTACTCGGAACTCCCCACTCTCACCCAACTCAAATTAATGGGGTGGCAGTATATCGAAGGGGACTATAAAAACCCCACTGTCAGCGATCGCGAAAACTTTAAGCAAGTCCTCCTAATTCCCCGCTTGCGCGATGCCATCCGCCGCATTAATCGCGATGACAAGGGCAACGAATGGCTAGATGAAACCCAAATTAATGCCGCCATCAGTCAACTCGATCGCCTCGGCACTCCCAAACTGATGGAAGCGAATCAAACCGTCACCAACTTACTCTTATCCGGCACTCTAGTCGAAGGAACCGACGGCAAAAATACGGCGATCCACTATCTCGATTTTGAACATCCAGAAAATAACGACTTTCTCGCCATTAATCAATTCCGGGTAGATCCCCCCTGGATTACCGGAGAAAGCGGTTACTGCATTCCCGATATCGTCCTATTTGTGAATGGCATCCCCCTGGTGGTGATCGAGTGCAAAAGCCCCACCCTGCACAACCCCCTAGAAAAAGCCATTACCGACTTACTCAAATACTCCAACCAACGCCACACCACCCAACCGGAAGGCATCGAAAAACTGTTTTACTACAATCTGCTGATGGTGGGGATGTCTCAACATCGCGCCGTGGCGGGAACTGTCGGCGCTTCACCCGGTGACTTTGTGGAATGGAAAGACACCACCCCTTACACGCCGCTATCTCTGGCGCAACAGCTAGGGGTTCCTAAACTCAACTCGCGCCAGGAACTGATTGCCGGAATGCTACACCCCGCCAATCTCCTGGATATCCTGCACAACTTTACCTTATTTGAAACCGAAGCGGGACGCCTCGGTAAAATTGTCCCCCGGTATCAACAGTATCGCGCGATCGGGAATACCATTAATCGCCTCCTCTCCCCCACTGCGGAAAAAAGCGGGATTATCTGGCATACCCAAGGCGCGGGGAAAAGTCTCACAATGGTGTATTTAATCCGCAAACTTCGCACGATTCCCGAATTGCGCCGCTTTAAAATTGTGATTGTTTGCGATCGGCGTGATTTAGAAAAACAACTGTCTGACACTGCTGCCCTCTCCGGGGAACCCCTCCAAAAAGCGAAAACTGTCAAACAATTAGAAAAACTTCTGATGCAACCCGGGGCAGATTTAGTCTTCGGAACTATCCAAAAGTTTCGCGGGGGTGAAGACTCGGAGGAAGCAGAAACCTATGAGGAGATGCCTAGAAATCTCAATACATCCAAGGATATCCTCGTCCTGATTGATGAAGCCCATCGATCGCATTCCAGTACCCTCCATACCAACCTTCTCGAAGCCTTACCCAACTGTATCAGACTCGGCTTTACCGGCACGCCTATCGTTACCGATGCCAAAAAAGCCACCACAAAAATCTTCGGTCCTTATATTGACAAATATACCATCCGCGAATCCCAAAAGGACGGGGTAACTTTACCGATTTTATATGAAGGATTGGCAGCCCGGGCCACAATTACCCAAGGGGACGATTTAGATCGGCTATTTGCAATTCTCTTTAAAGATTACACCGAAGCCGAACGCGCTCAAATCCAAGCCAAATATGCCACAAAAACCCAAGTTTCCGAAGCGCGAGAACTGATTAAAGCCAAAGCTGAGGATATGCTGCGCCACTATATCCAGCATATCCTCCCCAACGGGTTTAAAGCCCAAGTCGTCGCCTCTTCTCGCCTTGCTGCCGTCCGCTATTTTGAAGCCTTCACTGACGCCAAAACCGCCTTATTACAAAAACTGCAAACCCGCGCCCCCATTCTCCGCCATTTAGGTGCCGAAACCTTAGCCACATTGGACGATGAAACCCAATTTTTAGCCCAAGCATTCCCCCATTTAGAGATTCTGCGCCGTCTGGAATTTGCCCCAGTGATTTCCCCCGATAATAAAGAGGACCCCCCGGAGTGGAAGGAATGGACAGACAAAGGCAAACAAGACGCCCGGATCGAACGCTTTAAAAAACCTTTATCAGAGGAGGGGTTAGGCTTTTTAATTGTTAAAAGTATGCTCTTGGTGGGATTTAATGCCCGCCGGGAACAGGTGCTCTATTTAGATCGGGGAATGCGAGACTATGAACTTTTGCAGGCGATCGCCCGGGTGAATCGCACCCATGCTAAAAAAGATTATGGCTTGGTGGTAGACTATTATGGAGTAGACTTACCTGCCGCCCTAGCCGTTTATGACCAAACGGATTTAGAATTCGCCTGGTTTGACATCCGCGAAGAACTCCCCAAACTGCGCGATCGGCACCAGCGCGTCATGCAAATATTTCGTGACTATGACTGCACCTTAGATGACCTAGATGCCTGCGTGGACTTGCTTCGCGATGAACCCTTGCGGGTCAAATTCACCAAAACCCTGAAAGACTTCCTCGAATCCCTCGATATTATTTTACCCCGTGCCGTCGCTAAACGAGATGAATATATCGCCAACGGTGAAACCGTGCGAGTTTCCTATATTAACGATGCCAAAAAACTAGGACTCATCCGCAAATCCGTCGCCGACTTATATCGAGATGAAAATCTCAATTTAATCGAAGCCCGAGAAAAAGTCCGAGGCTTAATCGATGGATATATCCTGTCCCAAGGCATCGACCCGAAAGTACCTCCGATAGATATTTTATCAATGGACTTTCACACCCATGTTCAACGCCACCGTTCCCCCAAAGCTCAAGCGGCTGAAATGGAATATGCCGCCCGAGATTATATTAGCATTCATTACCCAGAAGATCCAGTCTTTTATCAAGACTTGAGCGAAAAATTAGAAACCATTTTAGAAAACTTTGCCGAAAATTGGGAGGCGCAAGTAGAAGCCCTACGCCGCTATATCGAAGAAGTTCAGCGGGGACGTTCTACGGACGAAACCGGGTTAGACCCCAAAACTCACTTACCCTTTTTCAGCTTACTCAAGGAAGAAATTCCCGAAGGCGATCAAAACCTCCAATCTCTCGCAAAAGCAACCGTTGAAATTGTAGAGCAAATTCGCACCTGTATCAACCGCATCCACTTTTGGCAAAACCCCGTCGCCCAAGAAGAATTAAAACGGTGGATTGTGCAATACTTAGACGATACCGATTTAATTCCCTTTACCCAACAAGAGAAAATTGCGGATAAACTGGTACAATTAGCCCGTCACCGTCGTGATACCCTGCAACAATGACTACCGTCACTTTCAAAGAATTAAACTTTGACCTCCGCCGCAGTAGCCGACGGCGCACCATTGGCATAACCGTCGAACGAAACGGCAAACTCGTCCTTTCTGCACCGCCGGAAGTCCCCTTGGAAACTTTAGAAAAAGTCGTAGAAGATAAGCGATTTTGGATTTATAGCAAACTGTTAGAAAAACAAGAACTAAATCCCCCGGTCCCGATTAAAGAATACATTTCCGGTGAGGGGTTTTATTATTTGGGACGCAGCTACCGTTTAAAAATGGTCAATCCCCTCCCCAAACAAGCACCCCTGAGATTGTACAGAGGTCGCTTTTTGCTACATCGAGGCTGTCAGGCAAAAGCGCCGGATTTGTTTGGACAATGGTATCGCGATCGCCTCCTCCCCTATCTCAAAACAAAAGCCAAAACTTTCATCAATCGAGTGGGTGCAAAACCGAATTCTATCCAAGTGAGAGAACTCGGCAACCGCTGGGGTTCATGTAATGCCAAAGGTGACCTTTATTTTCATTGGCGCGTGGCGATGCTACCCCCAGAGGCGATCGAGTACCTCCTGGTTCACGAAATGGTCCATCTCATCGAACATCACCACACGCCGGAATTTTGGCACTGCCTTGATCGCATTCTGCCTGATTATTTAGAACGCAAGCGCTGGTTAGCGGAAAATGGCGCAATTTATAACCTTTAACGGTAAGCTGGATAGGGGCGATCGTCTGTTATTGGCGCTGGAACAAACAATAGGTCAACGCCAAGCAGGCTGTCCATTGCCTCATTAATCCGCAAAGACGTCACTAATTTGTTAGCAGTGACAAATAATGTGTTAAATGACAAGATAAAAAGCGGGCAGCGAGAATCGAACTCGCATCAATAGCTTGGAAGGCTATGGTTTTACCACTAAACTATGCCCGCAGTTGGCAGCGTTAGCTACATGATCCAATATAGCATGACTTTTCTAAATTTCAACATATTTTTTTAACAAAGGCTGAAATTTTCTCAGGGAGGGGATTTCAGGTGCGGCAACTGGATTAAAGGGTCCAGACAACCTGGGTTCGATTTGGGGGGGTGATTCCACAGTGGACTGAGGTGCGTGTCACTATAGAGGGGTAAGCATTCAGGATTATTCCAGGATCATGGATACGGATCCTCTTTATAAGCGCTTTCCTAAAGTTGAGATCCCTCGACGGGGGGCGGCTTTTGTGATTGATTATTGGATTGTATGGCTGTTGAGTTCCCTGGGGGCCGATCGCACGGTTGAAGGGATGTCATGGGGTCAATCGTTTTGGTTCCTCCTCCTGTGGTTGGGGTTGCGGGTACTGCTTCCCGGACGCAATCAGGGCCAAAGTGTGGGGCGCTGGGCCCTCGATATTACCCTGGTCGAATTGCGATCGGGGCGGACTCCCTTATTGCTGAATTTATTTAAGCGAGAGGCAGTCGCCGGTGTCGGTGCTGTGTTGGTGGCGATCGGGTTGAGTCATCTGAACCCCGGGCATGGTGTGGGGATGCTCTTACTCGTTCCCTTGGCGATTGATTGTAGTGCCGTTTCCTCGGACCCGTTTCGGCGGCAAGCGTTTCACGATCGCATTGCCAATACGATGATTGTCGGGACCCTCCGGGGATTTTCCCTGGATATCAAGTTGAAGCGGGGATATCGTCAACTCCGACGAGCCTACCAAGAATTTAAGCAAAATCGCGCCAGTCGCTCTTTTGAGCAAACTCGCCAGTATCGAGGCGATCGCGATAACTTTGACGACTTTGAGGAGTAGATTGAGGGGGAGTCGGGAGAGCAAATCCCTTTGGGTTAACGATTGTTAACCGCCCGTCTAACTGATAAGAAAACTTAATCTCGGGAAAATAGGCTAAATAGCCGATTCTATGAGATAATCATAAATCGTGTCTAAATCTGTCCTTATTGGGAGCGGGGAGACCTAATGGCTAAAGGTGTCCGAATCATTATTACCTTGGAATGTACCGAGTGCCGGACTAATCCGGACAAGCGCTCTGCTGGAGTGTCTCGGTACACGACTCAGAAAAACCGTCGAAATACTACCGCACGGTTAGAACTTAAAAAATTCTGCCGGTACTGTAACAAACCGACGGTCCATAAAGAAATCAAATAGATGAGGCGTTTATCCTCAAGGCAACAACTGGGGCTTTGAGGGGGCGTCTCCAAATTTGTTAAGAGTCCGTGACTTGTCCATTCAAAAAACTGTACAGAGATTGAACTGCTATGGCATACTACCGTCGGCGTGTTTCGCCAATTAAACCGGATGAACCCATCGACTACAAAAATGTAGAACTGCTGCAAAAATTCATCACCGAGCGCGGAAAGATTCTGCCTCGGCGGATTACAGGCTTAACCGCCAAGCAGCAGCGGGAACTCACCCAAGCAATTAAGCGCGCCAGAATTGTCGCCTTGTTGCCATTTGTGAACCAAGAAGGATAAAAATAGTGGCACTGCAGGCTTTTAGATTTTAGGTGCGATCTGATATCTAAAGTCTAAAACCTAAACGCTGGGGTATCGATCGTGGAAAAGGGAACGCTGCTCGAATATCGGCTGAACGGGGACCGACGTCTAGCCGTAGCCGACCGTCCGGATGGCAAGAAGAACTGGGTTGTGGTGGATGAACATGGTCAAGCCAATAGCATTCCACCCAGACAAATCGCCTACGAAATCGGTGGAGGTTCCTATAAGCCCTCCGATATCCCGAACTTCCGCAAGGAAGTAGAGAAATATCTCGACCCGGATAGTTTAGAGGTGGCGTGGGAAATTCTGGTTGAGGAAAACCGGGGGGTTGACCCCGGGGAAATGGCGATGTTGCTATTTTCTGAAAATGAGGCTCCTAATCGCTATGCCTCTTACTTGTTGCTGTCTGAGGATAAGCTCTATTTCAAGCAAAAAGGGGACCGTTATGAGCCGCGATCGGCCACCCAGGTTGCGGAACTCAAGCACCAACAGGAAGTAGAAACCCAACGACAGCAAGAGTGGGGCAATTTTGTAGCCCGGGTGCAGCAACGACTCGCCGGGGATCTGGTGGAGTGGGAAAATAGCGATCGCATCCGCATTGAAGCCCTAGAAAAATATGCAGCTTTGGCAGAAGAAGCGCGAGAACGCAATCAGGCCAAGGAAACGCTCTCATCCCTAGGCCGGACCGACACCCCCCAAGCTGCCTTTAAGCTTTTGGTAGAGTTAAAGGTATGGTCTGAACACGAAAATCTATTTTTACGGCGAACTCAGATCCCAACTCATTTTTCTACCAAGGTACTGGAAGTGGCCCACCGGTGTTTGAATTTTCCGCCTCCTGATCCGGATGCGAACAACCGCCTCGATTTAACTCATCTCAAAGTTTATACCATCGATGATGAAAGCACCCTAGAAATCGATGATGGGGTGAGTTTGGAATATCTCGAAGATGGGCGGCAACGGCTGTGGATTCATATCGCAGACCCCACCCGCTTACTGTCTCCGGGAGATGAATTAGATTTAGAAGCTCGTCGGCGCAGCACAACGGTTTATTTGCCGACGGGGATGGTCCCTATGTTTCCCCATGAATTGGCAACAGGGCCGATGAGTTTGGTGCAGTCGCAACTTTGCGCCGCCCTGAGCTTTGCGGTGATTTTGGATGACCTGGGGGCGGTAGCGGAATCGAGTATTCATGTCACCACAATTAAGCCTACTTATCGACTGACTTATGATGATGTCGATGAGATGCTACAGTTGGGGCTACAAGCAGAACCGGAAATTAGCGCGATCGCTGCTTGGTCCAAACGTCGCCATGCTTGGCGGGTCTCCCAAGGGGCCATTAGTATTTCTATGCCGGATTCTTCCATCAAGGTAGATGAGAATGAGGAAATCACGGTCCAACTCTTAGAAGATTGCCCGTCTCGGCAATTGGTAGCAGAGATGATGATTTTAGCCGGGGAAGTGGGAGCACGCTACGCTCAAACCCACAATATTCCGGTTCCCTTTCGGGGCCAACCTCAGCCCGAATTACCCCCGGAAGAAGAATTGCTCATTTTACCACCGGGTCCAGTGCGATCGAGTGCAATCCGGCGCTGTATGCCAAAAAGCGAGATGGCAACGACTCCCTCCCGTCATGCCAGTTTGGGATTGGATGCCTATATCCAAGTTACCTCTCCCATTCGCCGGTATAGCGATTTATTAGCCCATTTCCAGATTAAGGCTCACCTGCGAGGGGACCCGCTGCCCTTGGCTGTTTTGGAAGTGCAGGAAATTGTCCAAAGTATCGGGATGGCAGTGAAAGAGGCATCTTTGGTGGAACGCCAAACCAACCGCTATTGGATTTTGGAATATCTGCGCCGTCATTCTGGGGAAGTTTGGCAGGCGGTGGTATTGCGCTGGTTGCGTGAGGATGAAAACCTGGGTTTGATTTTGCTGGAAGATATCGGAATCGAGTTAGCATGGCGTTTCCCTCGGGCAGTATCCCTGGGCGATCGCCTGGATCTGCAAGTCGCTTATGCCGACCCCCGTGAGGACCAAATCCATTTCCAAGAAATGGTCTATCAAACGGCTCAATTGTAACCACTTTCTCCCTGAATCCATACTCAATGGGTTCAGGGTGTTTTAGGTTCGGGTTAATGAAAATCTGGATCGCCCAATGCAGTCAGGGGTGGATTGGAGCAAAACTCATATCAAAATAATCCAGCCTCCCGTTCCCTTATTCATGATCTTGAAAGCGATACCTAATGGTAATTTTGATTACCCTAACGTTAAAATATTTTGCGAATAATCTGCGACTAGCCGTTTAATCTGGAGCCATTTCACTCCTAACAAAATATCTGAAATTTCATCGACGCCTAATGCTCTAATAATCAATTCCTCTCTATCAATAAAAATGATACCCTGATAAATAATAAAATTTCTTATCCCTCCCGCCTTTTGCATTCGCTTTTGACTCCGGGTTTGCACCCACCCCAGATCCAGCGCCATTT
>CBFGOM010000028.1:0-39812 GCA_965650385.1 uncultured Oscillatoriaceae bacterium | reverse complement strand
TACCACTTCTATCAATTACCGGAAGCCTTAGAAAATGCCAATATAGCAGAAAATTATTATAGCAATGCTTCATCAGCAATCTACTTGCCGATCCTATATTTATACAATTCCCTCACCCACCTCGCCATCTATCCCGACAGTCCCGAAACTGAACAACAGCGCATTT
The DNA here is from genome assembly GCA_965650385.1 of uncultured Oscillatoriaceae bacterium. GTDB lineage: Bacteria > Cyanobacteriota > Cyanobacteriia > Cyanobacteriales > Laspinemataceae > Laspinema. The sequence continues at coordinate 39,646 of CBFGOM010000028.1, read as the reverse complement.
TAGAAAAAGTCACCGCCAACCAGGAAAAAATGCAACATTGGGCGCAACACGCCCCCATGAACTACCTGCATAAATATTACTTGGTCGAAGCCGAACGCGCCCGAGTCTTGTGTAATCCCTCCGATGCGCGAGACTACTACGATCGCGCCATTACCCTCGCCAAAGAACACAAATACCTCAACGAAGAGGCCCTCGCCTACGAACTCGCCGCCCGTTTCTACATCGCACGTAACATCCCTCACCTGGCCCGTTTCTACCTCGTTGAAGCTCACTATGCCTATCAACGCTGGGGGGCCACCGCCAAAGTCAAACACCTAGAAACTTGCTATCCCCAACTCATCGAATTACGCACTTCCACCAGCAGCAAACTCTCCTCCACTTCCACCAGTGGCAGCAGTTCCGGCGAAACCCTGGATATCGCCACGGTGCTCAAAGCGTCCCAAGCGATTTCCAGTGAAATCCAACTCAATAAACTCCTCGCACAACTTTTGAATCTCGCCATAGAAAACGCTGGAGCCCAAAAAGGTGTGCTGATTTTATCTGACAACAATCAACTTAAAATCGAAGCGGCCAAACTTCCCGATCGCGAAGTTCAATTCCTGGAATCTTTACCCCTAGAAACTGGCAACTTTGTCCCCCCAGCTATCATTAACTATGTCGCCCGGACCCAAGAAAATGTGATTCTCGCCAACGCGATGGAAGAGGGGATTTTCACCGCAGACCCGTATATTCTCCAACATCAAATTCACTCTCTTCTTTGTGCTGCCATTGTCAACCAAGGCAAACTCATCGGTATTCTTTACCTAGAAAATAACTTAGCAACGGGCGCATTTACTCCTGAACGCATTGAACTGTTACAAGTTATCTCCGCCCAAGCGGCAATCTCCCTAGAAAATGCTCAACTTTATCGCACCTTAGAAGATAAAGTCATTGAACGAACTGCCCAACTTGCTGAAGCCAACGAACACATCAGCGCCCTGAACGAACTGCTCAAATTCGACAATCTGCGGATGAGTGCCGAACTGGATGTCACCCGACAATTGCAACAGAAAATGTTGCCGAACCCCGAAGAATTGCAGGCAATTCCTGGGTTAGAAATTGCGGGATTTATGGAAGCGGCTGATGAAATTGGGGGAGATTATTATGATGTGTTGAACCATGAGGGACATATCAAAATTGGGATTGGGGATGTCACGGGACATGGATTAGAAGCGGGAATGGTGATGGTGATGGTCCAAACCGCTGTGCGGACTTTGTTGGTGAATGATGAAAGGGATTATGTGAAGTTTTTGAATACCATTAACCGGATGATTCATGATAACGTGCAGCGGATGCGAACGGATAAAAATTTGACTTTAGCGTTACTGGATTATGCGGATGGAGTGTTGCGGATTACGGGACAACATGAGGAGGTTTTGGTGGTCCGAGGGACGGGAGAAATTGAGCGGATTGATACCATTGATTTAGGATTTCCTGTGGGGTTAGAGATGGATATTTCTGATTTTATTACTCAGGCAGAAGTAGAGTTAAATCCTGGGGATGGGGTGGTGCTTTATACCGATGGGATACCGGAGGCGGAAAATATGGCGAGAGAGTTCTATGGGATGGACCGTTTTTGTGAGGTGGTGTCGCACTACTGGCAGGAGTCGGCGGAGGTGATTCGGGAACGGGTGATTCAGGATGTGCGAGAGTTTATTGGGGAACAGAAGGTGTTTGATGATATTACGCTGGTGGTGATGAAGCAGCGGTGATGGAGTGGATGGGGAGATGGGGAGGATGGGGAGGGTGTTTTTACGCTTAACTGGTTTTCCGGTCCCTGTCCCTGTGTCTTGGGGAAGGGACCGGAAAGGGATTTTATAACTGGGATGCTTGGCGATCCAGTCTCACTTGAGACCCGGTTTCATCGGTGCGATAGACTAAGGTGCGATCGCCACTTTGGACGGTTACCTGCCACCCCTCGACGAGTGCCAGCAAACAGCTTTCATTGGCTTCTCCTAAGCCCAAGCAGCCATCAGTCCAGGTTTGTTTTTGTGAGGAAACGAGGGTGAAGTTACCCGGTTGTAGTCCAAAATCTCGGGCTAGATTTTCCTCCACGGCAGTGGTGATATCTGGGGGTAAAAGAACATCGGCACTCTGGGGATTTACGGTAAATTGTAAGCGAATGTTTGGGGTGCGATTGGCGACTTCTGCGGGATTCGCTTCCATGTCCCCTTGGGTATAAGGGTCAACCCCAAAGGTGGTAACGGTGAGTTGTTGGGTTTCTGGGGCGATCGCAAATTCAGTCCAGCCATAATTGTGCCCATTAAAATAGGAACCCTGGAGTAATTCTGCGTCAATTTCTGACCCTTCCAACCCCACCGGATCATATCCCAAAGGCAGAATCCGATTGTCAATCACCTGACGTACAAACGCATTCTTTTCTGTTTCATTGGTCATCGCCCGATAGCGGTCTTTCTCTGCCGGAGACAGCAGTGCATCAGGGGTAAAGGCGACGGTTGCGGGTCCAAAGGGGGCGGCAAAAGGTCCTTGGCCGATATTCAATTGAATTGCTGCCGGACCAATCATCACATCAAAAACCCCGGTGGGTTTTTGCGGTTGACCCAATCCATCTTGGTAGGTCACATTATTGACGACATTCCCATGAAAATCTCCGCTAACAAACACTACATTACTAATATTATTTTCATCAATAAACCGTAATATCTCGGTTCGTTCCGCCTCAAATCCTTCCCAGCGTTCCCCAGAAACTGCAATTCCAAAATGTTGCATGGGGACGGTAGACATGACAAATTTCCAGGTCACTCCGGCATTTTCAGCAGCGAGTAAATCGTTTTTGAATTCCTGCAATTGTGCTTGGCCTAGAACGGTACGATTGGGGGCAAAGGAGTTTTGTAAATAAGCATTGACGGCTTCTGGAGAAGCGGTTTCGGGGATAAAGGGCAAGGGTTTATCGCGGAACGATCGCAGGTCTAGGACAAAGCTGGCGGCATCGCTGCCATGAACATTGTATCGATACAGTTTCTGCTTGTTAGCAGTTCGGGGGTCGCCAGTTTCTCCGTACTGTTGTTCCGTCATGGGTTTATAATCAAGGAAGGCTTCTAATGCTTGATTAAATACCGGGGTTTCATTGACAAATCGACCTTCGGTCCCAAAAATTCCATTCCGTTGAGGAGATTCTGCCGGGGCGGCACCTCCGGCAAAATCATTGGTGATTTCGTGGTCATCCCATGTGTTATACGTCGCCGTAGAGGCGCGCAAATCGGCCCACGAGTTGAGTCCGAATCGTTCGCTATAGATTTCGTTATGTTTAGTGCGAAATTGGTCTAGGTTGGCGGATTGGCGGATGCCGGGGAGGTCGGGAGAGATACTATCAGTTTCTACGGTATCTCCCATGAGTACAAAAAAGTCGAGGTTGCGATCGGGGACGTTGCTAATGGAGGGATAGGGGGCGAGTTCTCCTTGCCAGTCTCCAGTTACGCCAAATCGTAATCCCGCCTGGGTTCCCAAGGGGGCGGGAGTGCGAAACTGACCGACTGCGGAAGTGCCTGCGGCATCGGTGACGCGATAGTAATATTGAGTTTGCGGGGCCAAGTCGCTCACTTGCACTTGCACGGGAATTGTGGGATCAGTGACAAACTGGGTCGTTTGTCCGGCGATCGCCCCAAAGCTGGCGTCCGTGGCATACTCAAAAATCACTGGACCGACTTCGGTACTGCGGGTCCACAACACCGCACTATTTTGGGTCACATCCCCGGCAGCTACTCCATTGGGGAGGGTGGTATCACCTCGCATAAAGGGGGTAAATTCCCGGCCTTCAGTGTTTCCAAAGTTTAGATAATGTCCAATGCCGGTGATTTCATCCCGTTCTACCGCAGCGGCTACGTCTGGATTTTTCGCTAAATAGTAGGCAGGATTGTATAACTTGCTGGGAATTCGCCCCTCGCCTTGTCCGAATAGCTGAAAGTGTTGAATACCCGTGAGAGAAGATTCGTTAACTGCCCCTTGAACATCGGGGTAGAGGGAGAGATATAATTGATTATTATACAGAGCGCTAGGGTTGCGCCCTTCCGCTTGTCCAAAGGCGATGTAGTGTTGAAAAGGGGTGAGTTGATTAGTAGCTACGGCTGCGGCTACGTCAGGATTCAAGGTGAGGTAGTAGCGGGTATCAAAAAGGGCGGTGGGGTTGCGTCCTTCATTCTGCCCGAAGCTTTCAAAATGAGCAAACCCGGTGGGAAATACTCCTGCTAAGACAGCGTTGGCAACGTCGGGGTTACGCGCTAGATAATAGGTTTCATTGTATAAATCCTGGGCATTCAACATAGTTTTTAGCGGGTTAAATAAATGTGGGCTTTTCGCGCATTGCTTATTATAACACTCAACTTTAAAATAAAGGTAAGGGTTATAAATAACTCGTTTTCATCGATGGGGTGGGCATCATCAGTGGGGTGATTCGGGCTATCAGCGTCTCTAATTTTCCCAGGGTTTGGACTTTAATTGGGCCGGGAGGGTTAGGATGTAGAGTGGGCATTGCCACTTCCTCGGGCTTCTTCTCCTCCCCTATTTGTTATGAACCGTTTGCGATCGCAATTAAAACCTTTTTTACGGTGGGCCATTCTCGGGGCCACCCTATTTTTTCTCGCCAAAACCCTCAAAGATAATGCCGCATCCGTGGCACAGCTTCAGATTACCGGATCGAGTTGGATTGCCCTGGCGATTGCCCTGGGAGTGACCTTTTTGGCACATTTGTGGTCCGGTTGGGTGTGGTTATGGATTCTGCGAGAGTTCGATCGCCCGGTTCCTTTGGGTTGGGGGTTATCGGTCTATCTCACCACCAATATTGCGAAATATTTACCGGGCAATGTCTGGCATTTTTACGGTCGCATTGCGGCGATCGCCAAGCGGGATGTACCCCTAGGAGTTGCGGTCCTCAGCGTCTTACTAGAACCCTTGTTAATGGCAGCCTCTGCCTTAATCATCGCCGGATTGGGTAGTAGCACCCTCTGGGGAACCGCCCCAGGCGCTGTGCCCCCGATTCTCCTGGGACTGGGATTAGGGGCGGTCCTAGTGGGTATTCATCCCCGCATTTTAAACCCAATCATTCAAGTTTTAAGCAAACTCAAACTCAAAAAAGCTCCCCCCAAAACTGAGGAACTGTTGGAAGTCTCCCCGGCGTCGTCCCCGCCCACTGCCGCCAAGCTGACTCGTTACCCCCTGCTACCCCTATTGGGGGAACTGGGATTTCTGCTCTTGCGCGGGGCTGGATTTATTTTGACGGTGCAAGCGATGACTCCAGTACAGCCCGGACAATTACCGCCGTTGATGGGGGCTTTTAGTTTTGCTTGGTTGCTGGGATTGGTCGTTCCCGGAGCACCGGGGGGCATTGGCATCTTCGAGGCAACGGCGATCGCCCTGTTGGATCAAAAATTTTCCCCAGCGGCTATTTTAGGGGCTGTTGCCTTCTATCGTCTAATTAGCGTCGTTGCCGAAGCGTCTGCTGCTGCGATCGCGGTCTTGGTCGGTAAAGGTAAACCGGCCTAGCCCCTGATGTCCTGAATTTCTGAGTCAATTCTGGCCCAATCGGAATAAAATAAGACAAAGCAGGGGTGAGAACCTGACTCCCCATCCTGCAAACCTAACTGGAGGTTAAAATGGCTGAATATCGCAAAGTAGAATATCGCATTGGCAAGGACGGTAAAATATTAGAAACGGTCCTCAATGGGAACGGACAAAACTGCACCGAAACGACGGCTGAAATTGAAAAAGCCCTCGGCAAAGTTGAATCCCAAGAATTGCTACCGGATTATTACCAAGATGAGAACAATTTGGGGTCAGAATCCCATCAATCCGTTCAACCTTTTTAGGGAGTCAGATGGAGGAGGGCGGAACCCAATTTTATCAAAGTTTCTGGGTTCTAACCGCGTATTTTTTTTGATGGTAAGTTTATATTAATTAGGGTCTGGGACAATAGAAAATCAGCCGTTGAAGTATGATGCGCTATTGGGCGATCGCATGAAGCAGTTGGGCCTCATTCACTGGAAACAGTTAGCGCAAACCGCCGGGATATCAACCCTCCGCCTACGCCAGATTCGGTCCGGGGCGATCGGCAATATTCCCTGGGGTGACCTGTGCCAATTGGCTCAGGCTTTAAAATGGTCAGTTGGAGAATTAGAGCAACAATTACAAGGGTTAAATACTCCCTCAGAAACCGCAACCGCAGGAGTTATTGGTAATTCTAACTCTGAATTAGAAGCCCAATTGCGCCAACAATGCCAACGTTTGAGGGAGGAATTAGACCGCCAAAAATCCCAGATTTGGGAGAGTTTTTGTCAGTCCACTTTTGAAGAATTGCAAACTTTGCTAACGAATTATCCCACGGCGGTAGAAATGGCCCGTATCAAACCGGATTTACCTGCAAAAAATCTCACCGCTTTGTTTGCTCCTCTGGGTAATTTATTAGAAAATTGGGGCTATGAACCGATTGGTCATCCTTGGGAATCCGTTGCTTATAACCCGCAATTCCATCAAGGGGATTGTGATGAAATTCACCCCGGAGAGGTGGTTTATATTCGGTTTGTGGGCTATCGTCAAGGCGATCGCATTCTGTCCCCGGCGAAAGTCAGCCGAACCCTTCCCAGTGGTATTAAACCCTCTTCCTAAGAGCAAATCCGCTTGTCAAAGACTGATTTTTATCAGCCTGCGTTTGGCGTAGCCTGCGCGAAGTGTACCTCGTCCGTTTGTTCGTCTAGCCCCACCCTTTAGGGCGCGGGTTTTTGCCTCTTTCTTTTTAAATTTATGACCGTAGTCGCGATTGATTTTGGCACGAGTAACACCGTTGTTAGTATTCTTAGTCCCGATAATCAGGAACCAGAAACTGTCAATTTTGGCGATATTTCCCGAATATTTAAAGCTAAAAAAACAACGGGAGAAAATTTAGAAATCCCCGTTATTCCAACGGTTATTTTTATTAAACAAGGCAATCAAATTCTTTTAGGACAGCAGGTCATTTCAACCCGGTTAGGACAGGCGCAACCGGAACGATTATTTCAAGGATTTAAACGAGAGTTAGCCGGGGATTTTCAACCCCCACCCCGGATAATCGATGGATTGACCTACTCCGCATCAACCCTTTCAGAATCTTTTTTAAAAGAAATTTGTCATCGTCTTGCTGAGGGTGGAATCAAACCAAGTAAACTCATTTTTACCGTTCCCGTTGGGGCTTTTGAGCGCTATTTAGATTGGTTTCGAGACTTGGGTAGTCGCCTGGAAATTGCTGAAATTCAGATTATTGATGAATCCACCGCAGCGGCCCTCGGTTATGCGATTAAAAAACCGGGTTCTGTGGTATTAGTGGTGGATTTTGGCGGGGGAACCCTGGATTTGAGCTTAATTCGCACCCATCCCGCACAACCGGGAAACTCGGTGTTACAAGCGGAGGTTTTAGCCAAATCTGATGCCTATATCGGCGGGGTTGATATTGATAGTTGGATTGTGGAAGATTATCTCCAACGCCAGGGGTTATCCCGGTCCCAAATTGGCGAAATTGGCTGGCAACGGTTATTAGAAATTGCCGAAAAGTTAAAAATGCGCTTGTCTCGGGCAACGGAGGCGAAAGAGGCATGGTTTGATGATGAAAATTTTATGTCCTACGAAGTCGAATTAAGTCGCGATCGCTTTGAGGCATTGTTAGATTATCATCAACTTTTAGAACAGTTACGCGGGGCATTGGATGAGGTGTTAGCCGTTGCCCAAATGAAGGGAATGAGTAAGGCAGAAATTGAACAGGTACTGTTAGTCGGGGGCAGTTGCTTAATTCCCGCTGTTCAAACCTTAATTGTCTCTTATTTTGGCCGATCGCGAGTGAAAATGGATAAACCTTTTGAAGCGGTGGCACATGGGGCTTTAGCCTTAAATGATTATGTGAGGGTAGAAGATTATCTGCGCCACAGTTACGCGATTCGGTTATGGGACCCCCATTGTAAAACCTACTCCTATTTTCCCTTATTTGAAAAAGGGGTAAAATATCCCTGCCAGCGATTGGAACCTTTGATGTTACAAGCAGCGATCGAAGGACAACAAGAAATCCGCTTAGATATTGGAGAAGTGGCTGAAATTTCCCAAGCGGAGGTGATGTTTGATGAATCAGGACGGATGGTTGGAGGTGCGTTACATAAACGGGACGCTTATCGGTCCTTAGATCGCGATCGCGATCGCGTTTGTGTCGCCCATCTTAACCCCCCGGGACAAATCGGCATTGATCGCATTTCTGTCCGGTTTGAAGTCAACTCAGGGCGCGTTTTACTCGCAACCGTCCGCGATTTAGTCACTGGAGAAACTCTAGTAGACAAAGAAGCGATCGCCAAACTCAAATAGGCGATCGACTCCTCCCCTACCTTCAACATCATCACTTCAATCGTTCCCCATCCCCTATACCCACTGACCAATAATCACCCGAATTGTCCCATCTTCTAAAACTTCCTCCTCCTCAACCGTAAACCCTTTTTCAGGTGCAGTTCCCATCAGCGTATGATAGGCATAGCGCTGAGTTAATGCCTTAATCCACTCCCCTGAATACTGTTGAGAATCATAATCTGAAATCACCGCTATAAACGTTCCGTCAGCTTGTCGTTTAAATCCGATATCATTACTCCGAGAACTGATAAACTTGCGCCGCACAATCACTTCCGCCGATTCCTCTCGAATATCGCCCTCAAATCCATAGAGAGGCATCGCAAACTCATGAACTTCCACCGAAGTAAACCCCATATCAGCTAAGGCTTGGGTCAAATACTCTATCTGGCAAATCTCCGTCCGAATACTCGTAAAATGCGACATCTTATTGAACTCCTCCTGGTCCAACTACATCCATTTCCCCACAACAACCCGCAAGGTTCCATCCTCTAATTGTTGTTCTTCTTCGACCTGAAACCCCTGTTCTTCTACAGAGGTCATCAACGTTTTATACGCATATTTTTGAGTGACATTCTGTACAAATTCCTCGGGATTAATTCGCGCCCCCCAAAAATCGGCCACTAACTCATAAGTATCGCCAGTCCACCGAAACCCTAAATCGTACCCATTTTTTTGACGAATCACATAATCCGCCTGAGTGGTTTGTTGTTGATAGCCTCGAACTGTAGTATTTTCCTCAACCTGATACCCTAACTCTCGCAAGCAACGATAGAGGGTTTTGCCGTTTTGAATTTGGACTTTAATCGTGGTAAAATGAGACATAATAGCTTTTCCTCAATCAATTAAGTAACCTATATGATTGCCCGGGTCTAATCGGAGTCAAGGGAATCCATGCCTTTTTGAATAGACCACTGTTTTAACTCCTGGGTTAATTCGGTATCATTGGAAGCAGTTCTCGCACCGGCTTCCGCTGCCCAATGTTTTAATTCTTCAATTTGATAGCGGGCGATCGCTGCTAAGGGAACCGTCTCTTCACTGGCCCGCAAAATATCCTCCGTCGTAAAATCTCGGCGTTTCTCAGGAGTATTTCCTCCAAAAGCACGGTGCATTCCATCAATAATAACTTGTTCAATTTCTGCCCCACTAAAATGGTTGGTTTGACGGGCGAGTAATCCCAAATCAAACTCCCGCAATCGAGTCGGGCGTAATCGCATCAGGTGAACTTTAAAAATTTCCCGCCGTTCGGCTTCTGTGGGCAAATTCAAAAAGAATATCTCATCAAATCGTCCTTTTCTTAACAATTCTGCCGGTAAAATCCTCACATTATTGGCCGTAGCTACGATAAAAACCGGAGCAGTTTTTTCTTGCATCCAGGTAATTAAAGTCCCAAATACGCGACGACTCGTCCCGGAATCCCCATCGGTTCCGCCCGAAATATTACCAAAGGCTTTATCAATTTCATCAATCCATAACACACAAGGGGACATCGCTTCTGCTAGTTGAATCATTTGGCGCAATCGACTCTCGCTTTCTCCGACAATTCCCCCAAATAATCTCCCAGTATCTAACCGCAATAAGGGCAAGCGCCACTCGTGGGCAATGGTTTTAGCGGAAAGGGATTTTCCGGTCCCTTGAATCCCCACCAGTAACACCCCTTTCGGGTTAGGAATTCCGTAGCGCCGCGCTTCTTCGCTAAACACCTCATTGCGCATTCTCACCCAGGTTTTGAGGTTATCCAATCCCCCCACATTTTTAAGGGATTCTCGGGCGGGTAAAAACTCTAAAATTCCCGTTTGCCGAATGGTTTGTTTTTTCTCATCCAGGACACTTTCAATGTCGGTTTCGTTGACTTGTTGTTTATCGGCTAAAGCTCTAGCAAGAACGCGCTGAATGCGAGTGCGACTCAATCCCTGGCAGGCTTTGATTAATTGTTCTCGGGCTAATCCTTTGATTTTAAGTTGTTCGGGGTTGACGAATTTTGTAATTAAGGCATTAATATGGGCAGCATCGGGGAGGGGAAAATCAATGACCGTAATTTCCTCACTTAATTCTGGAGGAATCGCGAGGGTATAGGCGGTTAAAATTAAAGTTTTGCGCGATCGCTGTAACTCCCGAGTGAGATTTCGCAACTCGCGAATTACGGGAATATTTTTGTCTGCGGTGGAATTTTTGAGGATCGGGTGCAAATCCCGTAAGACAAAAATAGAATCTTGCGGGGGCGCTTTGGCGATGCGCTCAAGGGCGGCCATCACTGATCCTTTCGCTGATCCATTATCTCCCCAGCCTCGCACGATATCCCAGAACAAAAGTTTCCGATGGGGCGTTGACAATCCCGCCACTTTGTGCAATACTTCCTCCACAGGTTCTTCTTCCACACCCACCAGATAAAGAATGGGATAACGAGCCCGAATCATTAAATCCAATTGGGCAATTAAGGCCGTATGGGGCTGAGTTTGACCGCCCAGGACGGCATCGTAAACTTGGGGGGAGTCAGGATGATTCAGCATTATAATCCAAAGAAGGCCCTTAACTGTTGGTGATAACCTATTCCCATTTTACAGGGTCTGGTCTGGGTTTGAGCAGTCAAATCGAGAGCGGAAGCCCAGAAATTCACAGGAGGCTGATGAGGTCAGTCTGGGATGAGCAACGCCGGATTTAGGACCCGGTATTGACTCTCTCACAAGGCTCGGTGAGGGAATGCTGGGGAGATAGGGGCAATTCAAGGGTAAAGCAGGTTTCCCCCAAGGCGCTGGTGACGGTAATCTGACCCCCCATCTACTCAGTTTGTTTACGAACCAGGGCTAATCCCAATCCGGTTCCCCCATGCTTCCAGGGATCGGAACTCGGAACTCGATAGAATTTATCAAAAACGTGAGTTAATTCCGTAGCCGGGATTTCTAACCCGGAGTTACTCACTTTCAGGTGTAACCGAGAGCGATCGCAATGGGCCGTAATCTGGATTATACCTTGGGCTGGGGTATATTTACAGGCATTTTCCAGCAATTCGGTGAGAATTCTCTGCAAAATGTCGGAATCGCAGAGAATTGGCGGAAGGTCTGGATCGATATCTACAGCCAAGATTTGTTGGGTGCTTTGCACTTTTTGCATAAAAGGGGCCACCACATTTCCCACCCACTGTTGTATCAAAACCGGGGTAAAAGCAACGGGTTCGATCCCCGCTTCCAGGCGTTGTAACTCCAGAATACTATCGATCAGGCAAATTTCCCGATCGCACTCTTCGCGCAAAATCTTAATATATCCCTCGGCGCGATCCAGACTGTGAGGGGGTTTACGTGCTCTCTCCTCCGATGGGGCGATCGCTGAAGAAGACTCCTGTTGCCGTTTTTGTTCCACCATTTCCAAAATTTGCACCGCCATTTTGATATTCGCGATCGGGGTCCGTAATTCATGGCTGACGGTACTGAGAAAATCATCTTTTAAGCGATTGAGACGCTCTAATTCTTGGACTTGCGCCAGGGAGGCTTGATACAATCGAGCTTGCCGGACAGCGATCGCGCATTGGGAAGCCACTTGCTGCACCAGTCCAATTTCTGTGAGACTAAATCTCTCCTCGGCGGGTTTGCATAAACACAAGTTCCCGATCGCCCCACTTTCACCGAAAATAGGAGTCACCAGAATGGTCATTCCCTGGGGAAACTTATCCAGAAACACCGGACAAAACTGCATACAATCCTGATCCAGTAAGGGTCTATAGATCTCGGGAACTTGCCGAATCGCCTGCCCTAAATCCGACCCTCGCTCATGGGCATATTCATAGCAAATTGTTTCTGCTTGAGATGACGTTCGGTACAAAGAAGCATTACAATAATCCGACTCTAAAGCAACTGCTAACTCTCGAACTGCCGTCTGCAAAATTTGCCGTTCGTCCAAACTATCACGCAGTTTCTCCGTAATCCGATTCAACATTGCTTCTTTTTCTAAAGCGCGTTGTAATTGCCTCGTGCGTTCTTGGACTTGCAAATCCAGTTCCGCTGCCAGGGTTTGAAAACGCTCCTCACTGCGCCGGAGGGCTTCTAACGTGCGATTACGCTCGATCGCATGGTGGATCGCCCGGACCAACAATGCCCCCACCAGTTGTCCCTTGAGAAGATAGTCCTGTGCGCCTTTGCGAACCGCCTCGATCGCCTGTTCTTCATCCTGAGAACCCGTCAACACCACCACCGGAATTGTGGGGGCTTGGGTTTGGACTTGCATCAGCGTTTCTAATCCCCAGGAATCAGGCAAAGATAAATCTAATAACACGAGATCAAACTCAGTTTGCGCCAACTGTTTTAGGGCTTCACTGACCCGCCAAACGTGAGAAAAGGTAAAGTTTTGATCGCCAAACCCTGATAATATCTCTTGTAGAAGTTCTGCATCGGCCAGATTGTCCTCCACCAATAAAATTTTCATAGTTGACGCTTCATCCAACGCAATTAATTTTAAAGAAACTAAATTTTTTTCTAATTTTACCTTAATTTTTTCTGACGTTTGAAAGAAATTATCTGGAGAGTTGAGAAATTCAAGCCCTTCCCCCGAGTCTGGCCCAGGCTGAGTTGAATTACATGGGGCTAAAACTGTTCGAGGGGTCCATTAAAACGGGGTTAACCCTGAACGGTAAAATCACCGTAAACGTGGACCCAATTGAGATCTCACTGTTAACGTGAATCGTTCCCCCTTGTACCTCCACTGCATTTTTGACAATGCATAAACCTAGGCCGGTCCCAGGGATTCCCTCCGTATTGCTGGCACGATAAAAAGAAGTAAATAAGTGTTTCTGTTCCACCGATGGAATTCCGATTCCCGAATCCTGAATCCGAAAAATCACCTGATTAGAGTCCACTATTAGCTCAAATTCAACCGTGCCCCCATGAGGCGAATACTTAATCGCATTTGAGAGCAGGTTGGTCAAAATTTGTTCTATGAGATTGAGGTCCAAGTACACCGGATAGGACTTGACCTGACTCACAAAGATTAAGTGAATACAATGACTGCCTTGGGAGCATTGATGATCCAGTTGGATTTGAAACTCAGCCACCAAATTTTGACAAAATTGCGGCAGATCAAACCAACTGGGATTAAGGGGAGTTGGTTTAGGAGAGTCCTGACGCCAGAGTACCAGTAGATCATCAAGAATTTTATTCATTCGTCCCGCAGACTCTTTGATTTTCCGGTTCATTTCCCGTTTTTTCTGCTCCGTCAATTTCTCTGGTAATTTTTCCATCAAGTCTGCCGAGGCGAGAATAGTAGTGAGGGGATTGCGTAATTCATGAGAGAGCATTGAGATAAATCGAGATTTGATTTCTCGGAGTTCTCGTTCTTGCTCTAAGCATGACTGCATAGCAATTTCGTTCTTTTTGCGCTCGATCGCGTAGAACATTGAGCGGGTGATTGTCCCACCACTAACTAACCCTTTCACCAGATAATCTTGAGCCCCTTCACGAACTGCACTAATCGCTAGTTGTTCATCATTTAACCCGGTGAGAACCACAATCGGGAGAGTGGGAGCTTTTTCCCGTAACGTTACCAGGGTCTGAAGTCCTTGACTATCCGGAAGTGAGAGGTCTAACAGGATCACTTCGACGGGAGCGTGAGCGAGTTGCAGGAGGGCCTCTGCTAATCGCATCACATGAGTTACGTTCCAAGCTTGACTCTCGTAACGCTCCTGGCTCATTTCTAAAATGTCCTGGAATAGTTCAGCGTCCTGGAAATTATCCTCAACCAATAGGATATTGATCAAGTCTTGATTCATGGTTGGTCCTCCATAAGATTCCATAAACTCTCAGAGGGGCTTACAGGCGATCAGGTCTTGTTAGGAAAAACCTTGGACATAGGGCCTCTCCATCCATTCGGTACCCTGATTGGGTGATGCTGATTTGGCGCTTCGGGACTGCGGATTTTAGAACTTGGAAGGAGTCAAAGGGGTCAAGGGTGAGCCGGATTGATCTCAGTCTAAGCGGAACCATATTGTGACCACAAGGAAAGGGTCACTTTAATATCTCTGGGAAGTGGGGTGACTGTCGTTCGGTTTTCCCGACTCTTTTCCCGGGGAAAGATTAATTCATCCAATGGCTGGGCTAGTTTCTGTCTGATGAAGCTGGAACCTTTCCCCTTGGAAGGTTGGACTACCCCCTCAAGATGTTGATCCCGGGATTAAACCCTTACAATGTTGTTTATTGGGTTTGATCCCGGTTATTAAAAGCAGTTTGGTTAAAAATTTTATCATCAAAATATTAAACTTTCAAGGGTGTTGAGAAAAAAATTTTGTGGCAACGGCTGAGGGGATTAGAATAATGTGCCTTGTCGGCACATCACTTTTGTGTCCTTGACTTCGGGTCAGAGGTGGGATGGACACTCAATTGATGTCCCGGGTCTCTTGTCCTCCTCACGCTGTATCTGGTCAGCGATCGCAATCTGGGTTTGACGCTCTGGCGGGTTGTAATCATGATTCTGCTGGATCAAACTTGGAAGTGGGTGACGAGGTTGGCAGCAGACATTACGCCTCAATGGGGCTAGAATTAGCCAGAGTAAAGTAAAAAATTGCACCGCGATCAGGCTCAGATTCAACCCAAATGCGACCCCGATGTCTTTCAACAATTCGTTTGCAAATGGCTAATCCAATTCCGGTCCCGGGATATTCCTCTCGGGTATGCAACCGTTGGAAAATTTGAAAGATGCGATCGCCCTGTTTGGGATCAACCCCGATGCCATTATCTTGGACCGAAAACAACCATTCTCCCTCGATATAACGGGCCTTAATTTCCACCTCTGGAGTTCGGCTACCTCGATATTTAATGGCGTTAGAGAGGAGGTTTTGAAACAACTGGAGTAATTGAGTTTTATCTCCGAAAACCTGGGGTAAATTCTGGGAACTGATCCGGGCCTCACTTTGCCGAATGGCGATTTTTAAATTAGAAATAGCCCGATTAATAATTTCATTACAATCTACGAAATCAAACGATTTACCGTGAGTTCCCACCCGGGAATATTGCAACAAATCATGAATCAACTGCTGCATCCGAGTTGCACCATCCAGAATATAGGCAATGTATTTATCGGCTTGAGCATCGAGTTTTTCCGGATAGCGCAGGGCTAATAATTGAGTATAACTGGCAACCATGCGCAAGGGCTCTTGCAAATCGTGAGAGGCAATATAGGCAAATTGCTCTAACTCAGCATTAGAACGGGCTAAATCCGCAGTATGTTGGGCGAGTTCTTTCTCAATGCGCTGGCGATCGCTGATATCCCGTGAAGCCGCCTGAATTTTGATGACTTCCCCTGTTTCCTGATGACAGATAGCCTGCGCGTTCGTTTCAAACCAAATATAATGTCCGTCTTTATGACGAAGCCGGTAAACCAACTGAAACGGGCCCAACACTTCTAAAACTGCCCGATGGAAAATCTCCACCTCGGGGATATCCTCGGGATGTATCCACTCATAAGCCGAATGCCCGATTAATTCAGTAGAGTTATACCCCAGCAAAGTGAGGCAAGATGGGGAAACATACTGATATACGCCCTCGGGGGTATGAATACAAATCAGATCCGTGGCATTTTCAGCTAACAATCGATAGCGAGTTTCACTCTCCCGAAGCTGGACCTCGGCACGAATGCGATCGGCAATTTCCCGTTCCAACTGTTGATTTGTATTTTGAAGTTCTGCCGTTCGACACTGAACTAATGCCTCCAATTGTTGCTGATATTCCGCCAATTCTGCCTCTGCTCGCTTGCGACGGCTGATATCCAAACCCATCCCGAGAATTTGTTTTGTAGCCCCTTCTGGCGTGCGTGCAAATACCGTGTCTCGACTCACCAACCAGTGCCATTCTCCCTGAATATCACGGATTCGATATTCACTTTCAATAATTTCACCATCCTTAGCCGCCATTAATTTGATCCGGTTTTCCAGGACCCGGGGCCAATCCTCTGGATGAATCGAATTAGGCAAAAAATCCGGTCCCATTTTTTGAATTTCTTCGGGAAGATAACCCAGAATTTCTTTGAGATGTTGATTAGAATAAATATTCCGATTTTCCACCAAATCATAAACATATAAAATTGTGGGAGTGGCATCGGCAATTTGTTGAATTAACCGCTGATTTTCCCACAGCGCCTTTTCCACCAACCGTTGCTCCGTGATATCTTGGTTGACAAAAATTGCACCAACCATCACCCCCTCTTGATTTCGTAGCGGCATTGTGGAATTGAGAATAGTTTTTCGCTTACCCTTAAAATCTTCAATATCAATTTCTTCATTTAAAATACTTTGTCCCGTTCGTAACGTTCGGGATAACGCCCATTCTTCGCTAGAGAGTTGCGCGCCTGTATCGGGCCACCATCCTTTATATTCATGATAGCTGTCTATTCCTACATATCGAGCGCCGCCCCAAATTTTTTGACCCGCAGGATTTCCTTGGAGGATCATTCCATCAGCATCAGTAATCCAGACCCCAAGGGGCAAAGTATCCAAGACATTTTGTAGTCGCTCTTGACTCTCTTTGAGGGCGCATTGAGTGCGGAGGCGATCGCTATCATCCTGAATTGTCCCCAACCAATACAGCGGATTCCCCTGACTATCTTCCAGGACCGAAACAGATAGAGAGACCCACAAAATTTCCCCATTTTTGCGAATCAACCGTTTCTCGGTTTGATAACTAGAAAATTCTGGATTTTCAGCTCTTTGTTCGATAAATTCTTTGATTTTATCCCACTCTGTGGGGTCAGTAATTTCTTCAAAAGTTATGCTTGCTAGTTCTGAATGAGAATAGCCTAATAACTTACAAAAAGTGGGATTAACTTCCACAAAATTTTGCGTTTCCCAACTGATTAAAGCCATCCCGATTGGGGCTTTTTCAAACATATTTTGGTATCGGTCAGCACTTTTTTGAGAAACCGCAGTAAATGCTCCCCAACTCTGAGCATTTGCTGCCGCTTGCATCTGTTCCAATGTCAACTCCAACGCTTCACAACGACGCTGCGCCAACACTAACTGTTCTTGAAGGGATTGAGTGAGGCGATCGCCCGCCTCAAGATCCATCGGTCCCCAATTCTGATTCGTCATAGAAACCCCCTTTTACCCGATTCCCCGGTTAAATTGTAGCATTTCCGGTTGACAGGGGTTGCTATAGGCGAGACCATCATGAAGAGCATTATTTGGGGAGAGAGAATGAATCTTAGAGGTTTCTGGGGAACAGAGACAAGGGACTTCAAAAAAACTCAGTTACCTGGGCAAAATCCGGCGGGACTGCTGCGCGATCGCACTGATTAACAAAACGAGATTCATAAGAACAGAAGCTTTTAATCTGATTCAAGCTACTCATATTGAGTTCATCGAAGAATTGCAGGAAATGAATGAAACCTTGTTAACTGCCACGCCCAAGATAGAAAATTATTTAGAAAAATGCACGGAAACCTATCAAAGCAAATGACAAGATTTCTTTTTTAAAACTTTCAAAATTATGAAGTTTTAACGTCGTGCTTTTCGCCAGAGTACCGCTGATGTTTCCCATAGTTTGATGGTTTGCAAGAAGCCTTAGAAACGGATCTGGACCATCCCATTAAAATTGAAAAAATATTGCTAGAAGAGTGGCGAAATGGCTAGAAACACCGTGATTCTTAGACAGCCACAAAAAGACTAAAATAGCCGATTAGCTAACTTTGTAAATTGTTTACTTAAAACTTTAGAATCTAACTGAGTCACATGGTAACACAGTCCAATTACCAGGAGAGTGACCACAGGGAATAGCAGCGTTCTCAGGCTAGTAGAGGTGGAAATAAAAGTAATAACTAATCCATAAACAGTTCCATAGATGGGCCTATGGAATAAATACAGTGCATAAGAGTTTTCGGATATAAACTGAATAATTCCTGAAAATCGCGACAAGAAGGGGGCAATCAAAAAGATTAAACTAATGAAAAATAAGGTCCAGGTCAAAGAATAACCAAAGTAGGCCATTACTTTTACTGAAAGGTTGATATTATTACCCAGATGAATATAATGATTGCCAATTATGGGTCCATAGGAAAATGCCGCAATTCCTAAAATTAGAGTCCGAACAAAAGAATTTTTTTCCAACCCCAAAAGGTCCTGATTAAAGTATGCACCAATTGTCCCTATTAAAAAAGTGGGATAATGCAAAAGCAAACGGACATCGATTAAATTGATTCCCCGGCTTTGCAAAACCAGCTTAAATACCACAAAACCAGCTAGAACTATTAAATTGAGGCTAATATATTTACGAAAATTGAATTTCGTGGTGATGCAAAATAAAATATAATAGGGAACTAAAGCCCCAATATACCACAAGGTGAATATTTCTGAAATTAAAGGTTTAAAGAAAAGCTGAAGTCCTAGAAAGTGAACCACAAAAGTAGGGAGTACAGGCTCAAAACTTGAAGAATTTTCAGAAATAGAAAAATAGTGAAAACGGATAATAAAAACAACTACAGCAATCCAATATAAAGGTAAAATTCGGGTTAACCTTTTCTTGAGAAAACTCACCCCATTAAAGTCAGAACTTTGTAGGTTTCTCGAACGTTGCAGCAAGAAGCCAGAAAGCATGAAAAAAATACCCAGTCCCACAGCCCCCGGGTCCTTAATAAAATGATCATAGCGAGCATCCCAGCCTAAATAAGGGGTGGAGTGGTCATAAAAAACCAAAACAATAGCAGCGACCCGCAGGACCTCAAGTTGAAAAAATTTGTTTTTAGACATCTGGCTATTAAGAGGGTTACCAATAAGGTTAAACAGTTTTTGCGAGTGTCACTCAAGGTTAGGGCTAATTTTTGGAAATGTCAAGAGGCAACTCTTGGGATAACCCCTAATTTTGGGCGGCTTATGGACTAAAAATTACAGAGGGTATGAGACAGAGAATAAACTATAATAATTACACCACAAAATAGCCCATACCTCTCTTGGCTGAAACTGGATTATAAGCCTGAACGCTCCTTGCTTAAAATCTTGCCAGCCTGTTAAGTTGTGTTAAGGTGACGGCCAAGAAAGCTTGAGGTCTGATGAGTCAGTTCAGTCCACTGAAGAGATAGAGTAAAATAAAAGAATTTGCTGAGTGATTTACACCCCTGCTAAATTTTAATCAATCGCCCATCCTTGAAGAAGAAGAGGTAGACAACTCTAGCTTTTATTTGGCGATCGGGGATTTACTGTTGGGAGTTTTGATGGTGTTTGCCTTGTTGTTGATTACAACCTTGCTGCAACTCCAGGAAGCGAAAGAACTATTATCTCATCAACAGCGGCGCATTTTTGTGGGAGAGCGGAATTACCCCTCAAAATTATGGCGGCTGGACGGGGAGAAATTGAAGCCGAACCGGAATATAATCATCCCAACGATCGCAAGGTGGTGTTTGGATTTCAGTTCCGAGGAGAGGAAATTGGTACTTTGGATTAAAAGGGCATTTACCCTCCAGAAATTCCTTGGAGCATAACCTGGGTAGGAATCTATGCCAGAGGATAGAGAACGAGTTCATACAAGGGATAGAGTGGCGATCGCCTCGTTTATTGCCAAACTAGAAAAAATAAAAAGCAACAGCTATAATGGCCTCACCTTTATGTTAAACAATCAAGTTAAAACAGCAGCTTTACTGGGACTATTAAGCGGTCTTCTCGTATTGGGAAGTTATGCGTTAATGGGCAATGAGCAGGGCTTGATTTTTGGATTAATTCTCGCCGCTGCAAGTAGTTTGAGTTCTTGGTACTTTTCCGATCGCGCGGCATTAATGGCCTATCGGGCTCGACCCATGCAACGCCAGGAAGACCCGGAATTGTACGATATGGTCGCTCGATTGTGCGATCGGGCCGAAATCCCCATGCCAAAACTATTTACAGTCCCCACCCAAACCCCGAACGCCTTTGCCACAGGTCGAGATCCCAACAATGCGGCGGTTGCCGTCACCGACGGACTGAGAAAACTCCTCACCCCAGAAGAACTTGAAGGGGTCTTAGCACACGAACTGACCCACGTCAAAAACCGCGACACCCTCACCCAAGCGGTTGCTGGAACTATTGGTGGTGCGATTACCTTTGTGGGGCGGATTCTCACCTTTGGCGCGCTGTATGGACCCGTCACCCGAGATAATCGCCAAGGCGCAAACCCCCTCGGATTATTGTTTTTGGTAGTTTTAGCCCCCCTATCTGCTGGATTAATTCAGATGGCAATTTCCCGAACCCGAGAATTTGCGGCAGATATCGGTTCAGCCGAAATCACCCAAAATCCCTTAGCCTTAGCGAGTGCCTTAGAGAAATTGGAAGCAATGGGACGACAAATTCCCATGAATGGTAATCCGGCATTTTCGCCCTTACTGATTGTCAATCCCCTCAATGCAAAAGGATTACAAGCCTTATTCCGCACTCATCCCCCCACGGAAGAACGGATTGCGCGCTTGCAAGAAATGGCCCAGCAACAACAGCAACGGACGCCCGTGATGGCGTAATCTCCGATTGACCTAACCCCCTTCCCTTGTCGAGAAGGGGGAGACGGGTTTTTAGATGAATCCAGGAAACTTAATATAATCGGATCTCTCAGCAATCCTCTTCCCATCAGACCCAATCCGGTTGGTAAAAGGTCTACAAAAACTACAAAAACCCATACCCTAAAAGGTTGGGCTACACGGACAAAGCCCGCCTGCGCGGGCTAATACACAAAACCAACTTTTACCAAGCGGTTCACTCTCCTTCCTCCCCCAAAATCTGATCGCACACCGCCCGATCGCCTTCTCTGACTTGGGAATTATTTGCCAAATAATCATCCACCCACAAGCAGCTACGGGTTAATAAATCTTCCAGGTTCAAGTTCCATAAAATCACGGTTTTATCTTTACTGGAAGAGGCCAAAGTTTTACTATCCGGACTGAAACTCAGACTCAGCACCTCATCGTTATGACCTTCCAGGGTGGCGATCGCCTTCCCGTCTTTGGTCCAAAGTTTCACCGTCTTATCCTCACTCGCCGTCGCAATCAGTTGTCCATTGGGACTATACGCCACCCAGTAAACCGATCGAATATGTCCTTCTAGGGTGGCGATCGCCTTCCCGTCTTTACTCCAAATTTTTACCGTTTTATCCTGACTCGCTGTGGCAATCTGTTCTCCATCAGGAGAGAACGTCACACTATATACTTCTCCCTGATGTTCCCCGATCGACCGAACCAGTTGCCCTTCTAAATTCCAAAGTTTGACCTTGCCATCCCCCCCAGCGGTAGCAATGCGTTTACCGTCCGGGGAAAAAGTAACGCTATTCAGGGAACTTGGAGCCGCCCGAAATGTGCGAAGTCGTTTTCCCGTCTTACTCCAAAGAATCGCCATGCCATCGCCACTAGCGGAAATCACTTGTTGTCCATCGGGACTGAAATCGATTCCTAAAACTCGGTTTTGATGACCCTCTAAAGTCGCGACTAAATCCTGTTTGGATTTACTCCAGAGTTTTACTGTATTGTCCGCACTTGCCGTGGCAAAAAGTTCGCCATCGGAACTAAAACTCAGGTTCCAGACGGCATCTTGATGTCCTTTTAAGTCAGCTATTTTCCTCCCGTTGGGTTCCCATAACATGACTGTGTTATCTTTGCTGGCAGAAGCGAGGACGCGGCCATTGGGAGAAAAAGCCACCACCAGAACTTCATCGGTATGTTGCCGAAATCCTGGAAGTTGGCGGGGAAGACTGTTCCAAAGTTTCACCGTGTTGTCCAGACTGGCGGTGGCGATGGTTTTACCATCAGGAGAAAAGCTCACACCCCAGACTTCATCGCGATGTCCCTGGAGAGTATCACTTTCTACCCATTGCTTTGTTTGCGGGTCTTGACGCCACAATTTGGCCGTGCGATCGACACTGGCGCTGGCAAGGGTGGTACCATCGGGACTGAAGCTGACACCGAGGACTGTTTCTGTATGTCCGCGTAGGGTGGCGATTTGGGTCCCGTTGCGTCTCCACAGTTTCACGGTTTTATCGATGCTACCCGAGGCGAGGGTTTGTCCGTCCGGGGAGAAACTCACACTGGTTACCCCTTGTTCATGGCCGGTAAAGGTGGCGATCGCGTTGCCGTTTAGGTCCCAGAGTTTGATGGTACTATCTAAGCTGGCGGAGGCGATCGTCTGTCCATCCGGGGAAAACCGCACAAACAGAATCGATGCATTTTCCGTATTAATGGTACGGAGTAGCTGTCCCTGGAGGTTCCAGAGTTTAATAGTTTTATCTTGACTGCTGGAGGCGAGGATTTTTCCATCGGGAGAAAAGCTGGCGCTGGTAACGCCGAGACTGTGCCCTGTGAGGGTATGGATCAATGTGCCATCGCGCTTCCAGAGTTTGATGGTGCGATCGGTACTGGTGGAGGCGATGGTTTGTCCATCGGGACTAAAAGCGACCCGGGTCACGGCGTTTTGATGACCATCCAGGGTCTTGACTAAGTGACCCTCAGCCGTAAACAGTTTCACGGTTTTATCCGTACTGGCCGTGGCAATCAGTTCACCATCGTCGGAAAAGGTGACACTGACGACACTGTTTTTATGTTGTTCTAAGCGGTTGACTTCTCGAACGGTATAGGCCAGTTGTAAGACACTAGCGGTCTGCATTTCCAACGAAAGAGGCGATCGCATGGTGAGGGGCGATTGGATGATTTCGGCGGTTTTATGCCCCACCTGAATGCTATTGACCAACGCCCCAAATTCATTGTTTTGCAAGCGTAATGCTTCCGAAGATAAATTTTTGGCTTCGAGTTCGGCTAACTCGGCCTTATTGCTTTTGTAAAAGGCTTGCCAGGTTAATAGTCCACAGACCACAACAGCGCAGCCCAAAAATACATTGAGTGTAGTTTGGATCTGCTTGGCTTTTTCTTTGGATTGGGTTAACTCGGCTTGAACTTCTTTCTCGCGATGGAGTTTTAAATTAGTCGCTTGCAACTCTTTGTTTTTTTCTCGTAACCCTTTTAATCCGGCTTGGATGCGGTCCTGTTCTCGAATAAATTTGACTAAATAATCATGAACCAACTGATAGCGGCTTTCCGGAAGTTCCGGCAGCACAAACACTAACCCTGCTTTCTCTAGGATTTTTAAAATTTCTTCTAAATTATCAGGATTAACCGCTAATTCTGGGGTTAAATCGGCTAATAACTCCGCCTGCTTTTTGAGGGGACGAATGCCACTTTCTTCCGTAAGAAAGTACAGCAATAACCTCGCTGTATATTCATTTTCGGGTCCGCAGTCTGCGATCGCCTCTTCTAGGAAGCGTTGTACCAGTTTCTCTTTCGGACCGGATTGCCGATATTGCGCTAAGGTGGTGATGTTCTCGGCTTGCAGTTGAGCACCGACTACTTGTAACTCAATCGGACGCACCTCCCCAACGCGATCGGCCAGGTCCTCAACCAATTCCTCAATTAAGGCGGGTTCTAAATAAAATTGAGCGCGTTGGGTCAAGCTTTCAATTACCTGACGCGCTTTCGCCTGGGAAAGATTTCCCAGGTAATACCGGAACTTCTTATTCAGAATATCTTGATCCACCACCTCCAGATTCCCGAGGCGTTCGCACTCCAGCAAATAATGTAAATAATCTTCTCGTAAAGAAAAGATTACTTTCACGAAGGGAACATTGACGCAGGCATTTAAAAACTGATAAAATTCCTGCCTCTGACCGGGGTCAGTTTCAACGAAAAAGAACTCTTCAAATTGGTCAAAAATTAAAACAGTGAGTAAATTGCGCTCGTTATTCCGATGCAATTCTTCCAGTAATTCTTGAACATTTTTAGAGAACTGATTGGCATTGAAATCAAGAGGGGGAGTCTGATTGCCCGTTAATCGGCCCGAGTCATCCCGGTCATATCCAGACTCTTCTAATCCCCGTTCGATGCCTTGCTTCAAGCCCGTGACCCAATCGGTGTACACTTGCAGAAGAACCGGGAAAGCATTTCTAGCCGCGATCGCCGTTTGTTTGAGTACCGGCACTAATCCCGCTTGAACCAGGGAACTTTTGCCGACCCCGGAATGACCATGAATCACCGTGAGTCGGTAGTCATTCCGCCCCAAGCGTTCGATTAAGCGATTGACATCCCCTTCCCGTCCCGATGTAGCAATTTCCACGGGAACATGAGTGGGTTGAACACTCACCATCAAAGAGGGATTCAAAGTATGTAGACGCGCTTGTAAACGTCCAGCCCCAATAAAAGCCCGTAAGCCAAATTGAGCCTCCACTGCCCGTTGTTTTTGCTTGATTTCAAAGGCTTTGAGATATTCCGACTGATGAAAATACAGCGATCGCAATTCCTCTAAAATTCGGCGATATAACTGTAAGTCATACTGTGGATCGGTCTGCTGTTCGGCAAGGTGTAAGTGAGAAAGAGCCTGTTCTCCCTGGCCCAAGTGAGCAAACGCCCGGGCCAACAGCAGTAAATATAACCCATGAGGCCGGGGAATCAGCACTTTGGGGGCCTCGGAGAGGACCTGTAGGGCGCGTTCAGCAAAATTTCGAGCTTTTTCCCACTGGGACTGCTGCAACGCCACTTCGGCCAAAAATCCATAATCCCGGGCCAATTCCTGGGGTTTGCAATGCTGATGCAAGGTAATCGATTTTTTGGCAACAAGGGATAAGGCATCCCATGCCTGTAACCGCTGCAAAATCTCACCCAGTTGTCCGATAAACTTGGCGACTAATTCCGGATGTTTGGACTCCTCAAAGACGCGGATACATTCTTCTAAATGATACCGGGCCTTTTGTAAATGCTGCTGTTCCTGGGGTTGATTCAGTTGTGCCAAACGACAGTAACACAGTCCGATGTGAAACAACACCACGCCCTGTTGCAAGGAATACTGTAAGGGCGGCATCTCCCAAATCAGGGGAGAGGGGTTAGAAGTCATAGGAATGAAGGGCGGGGACTGGCGATCGCCCCGGGCAATCAAGTCTTTCTCACCGTTCTCCCTGGAGGAATGGGGGATTTGTTCTTGCCAAAAGGCCAAGCTTTCCTGATAGCGGTTTAACGCCAAATCCAGGCGATCGCTGGCATAATCATCCCGACCTAGCACAAAGTGTAAACTGGCCTCCAGTTCCGGAAGCAACTGCACCTGGCGATCGCTTAATTCCTGTTTGGCAAATCCCAATTCCAAGCAGTTGCGGGGTCCGAGAATTGTGGAGTTAGGAATAAAGGTCAGGGAACCGCGTTCCAGCACCTCGGAGAAGACCCGATCAACACTGATGGAGATCGTCTCGATCGCCGCCGTTATTGAGAGAGAAAACTCCGTACTCGTGGCCCAACTTTCAAAGTCCGGGGCCACCCGAATAAAGCTTTTTAAAACCCGGTCATCCACCCAAAAGACAATCGGAAAAGGAAAGTGTTTTCTAAACTCTTCCCGTACCTGATTAGCCGCCATAAATAGGCGATCCAAATGACTGACCGATTCAAGTCCAAAGACCATTAATGCCTCCGGTTGTTCGGTGCCAATTTCATCTTGAATCGTTTGGTATAGGGTCCGCACAGAAGTCGGTAGATGAAGTTCTCGAATCTCTACAGAGACGGAATCATGCAAATCTGCTGTCACGCGATCGCGCAAACTCGCATAATTACACCGCGCCAAAATCAAGGAAAACTGCCCTTGAGAAAAAGAAATGGCCCGGTGTAAAACCTTTAAAGATTGTTCGTTGCGCCTTATAGAGGCGTCGTCATACTGTAGATTCATCATGGTTCAACCGTCATCGTGGGTCTTGGGTACTCGACTCGGGATTTTAGGCAGGGGAAAAGACGAAGAGAGGGCTTCCTTTTTGGATTGGGCTTCTGCCAAAATGGGGTTAATATCAAACCAACGACCGGAGTCGCGATCGCGGTATTCAAACACAAACATACTTCGCAATAAATGTTGATAGGCGGCCTCGCCTCTAACATTTTTAGTCTCATGTACTTGATTGAGCAGTTCCCAATCCGTCGGGGCGATCGCCAGGACCAAATCGTTCCGCCGTTCCGAAATGACAGTCTCAATTGTTTCTCGATTAAAAGGCGGGTCTTCTTGTTGTAAGCATCGATAGATCAACCCCAATAAATTTCGCACATGGCCCCCACTAATCCGGCACAAGCGGTCTAGGGTATCCGCACTATCAAAGACTTGAGTAATGAAGTCTAGCCGTTCTCCGGGTGTCAGTTCTGGAAAGGCCCGGGCCAGGACCATTTGTCGCAGTAACTCTAACCCTTCGTCAAAGTCTTCCCCATCGCGCGATCGCACCGGCACCATAGGTAGCACTTTCGGGGCCACTCCCGCCCCCAATCGGCTTTTGAGTGCTTCGGATTCATGGGAAAACATTAAGGACAGCGGAATCGTATAAACGACATGACATTTGAGCTTGCGAAGTTGTTCACCGCGATCAACAAACAGATATTCCGTTTGCGATCGCCCCGAGGGTAAGGGTCGATTATCCACGCGATCGAGGTTATCTACAATTACCACTAACCCTCGTTTCTCCCGCCCTTGCAACTGCTGAGTAGCGGCAGTGAGAATATCCTCATTAATTGATTGTAAAATACCACTCGTACGCGGTTCTAAATATTGCCGTAACTGCGTTCGCAGTTTAGGACTTTCTTTCGCTTGGCTGGTAATTTGCGCAATAGAAATCGCTAAATCTGCCGTGGGATCAATATCAAGGGGTGCTTGCCAGACTTCAGTAATTTCTTTAAAGAGCTTGGTAAAATAGCCAGAGGTGAGGGCAATTCCACTGAGCGCAAGATTTTCCGTCACCTGCCTAGCGATCGCCAGCAAAATATCGGAAATATCCACATCGGCCATTTCCAAATCCCGCGAAGACTCAAAATATACCACATGAAATTCTGCCTCTTCCAATTGAGACTTTAGCCGCAACAACTCCGTAGATTTCCCGCAGCCAATATGTCCCGTAAATAACTGACAAGTCGGAATATCCGGAGACAATCGGGTAATGGTTCGGCCCAACTCCTCAATAATTTTACCCCCTCGGACCCCGGAGAAATCAATATAATACGGTCTATCCTCCGGATTTCCAATGGATAACGTCTTACTGGGGTTACACGCTTGATAAAATTTTCTCAAATTAATTTCCATCACCCTTGCCCTTGGTTTTTGAACTGGGTAGAAGCCACTAATCCCCTGAAAGAAAAGCCGAAAACGTCAACACTTCTAACATTAACAGCAAATGGATTTTTTTCCCATCAGGGTTTTTCTACAGGAAGACCGTCCCTACCCCAGTTACTTCGCCCTACTCTCAGGCAGAAACCAACCCCATTGGGGTATCGGTACAGCGGCAAGACTACCGGGTTTCCTCATAACATTTATAGCAATTCGTCACAAATCTGGACCAAACACCCTGGTTTCTAAGGGAACGGTTTGAATCGTCCACCCTTCCTGTACCAGGTTTCCCCTCTGCTGAGTCTCCGTTGACAACGGTGAGTTTTGCTCGGGGATTGAGGTTCCGTTCTTTTACCCCTCGGTTCCAAGCGGTAGAGGCTTTCTTCCACGCCACAACTCATCTTCTATGTCCTCTTCTCTTTCCTCAAAAGAGCAGTCGTGCAACCCTTTTGATAGAGTGGATAGAGGTTCCTTCAAGGTTTCAATCCCGAGAGACCGGGATGCTTTGATTGCATTCAGCTGAATTGAAATGGGATTAGATTGTCTGGTCTATACCCCGGACGGCGCATTTCACCCTTACCGTCTGTTTTTCAGATTTCTGAAAGCCGAAAAACCGCCGCTATTTTGCCCTAGTCTGGTGAAACCTTATTCAGGGTGCGATCGCCCGGTTTCTCCCGATTTCCTAGGTTCCTGCTCAAATTTCTACCCTTCCTGATGAAGCGATGAATTGTTCCTTAGTGAATCAACCGCGATCGAGCGAATCGGAGCTTATTTACAAATCCCTAATAACTCGCATTTTCCCGGTTGTTCTCCCCGCGCAGCCACCAGGATTACCACTGACCTAGACTCATCTTGAGTCACCAGAGAATTCGCTTGCTGCCCTAATAATAATTCTGGGTCAGGAGACGGTAACAGTCCATCTCTAGCGAAGGTATTGCTGCCCGTTGTAACCAGAATCGGTAGGGCAAATAATAGACTCAACAGTTTGGTATTCATCAGTTTGGTGTTCATCATCTCAATCATCTCCTGGGATAGGTTAAGCACCCGCTTGTATTTCTCGACTTTTTTACAGTTACTTAAGTTGCTATTTCTGAGTCTATTTCCGAAGGTCAGGATTTTTCATCTGCCTCGGGTTAGGACTTGGAAATACTGGGATTTAGGAAAAATTCCAGCAAACTTCCTGATTTTTTGTAGGCTTCCTCCTGGGGATGAAGCTACTCGATTCAGGGAAGGCTTTTACACCTTTCGGTGCAGTTGCCGAGCTTTGCAGTCGTCCTTAATCCAACTCCCTTAATTTTGTCGAGTTTACATCCAAAATAGGAGGAATAGAGTGACAGTTTTGACAATGGATTGTCCCGTTACGTTGACACTCCTCCTAGAGAGCGAACCGACCCTCCTACACCCGGGATAACCTTGACTCCAGTACCCATAATCCATTGGTTTCTCACGCCCCCTCTGCTCCCCCTTGAGGCGATCGCACCTCGACTCGTGATTAAGGACAGGACAAGATGTGGCACAGTCTCCGCCCACAAATCAACCCCACTTACGGAACTCTACCTTTATTGTACCAAAAATGGAAATCCCCCAACCCTAACCCGATAAGATCACTCCCCCTCATGGGCTAATTTAAAGGGCATCTTATCCCCGTAACTTGAGGTCGAGTGGGTTACCTCCCCCAAAATGGCCCAACTGCCACCCCAACGGTTAGAAACCTGGTTTCTTGTTCCCAGACTCTCGGTCTTCAAGGGTCCTTAGAACAGACGCTTTCCATCCCCCTGTATGGCACACTCTACAAGGTCATTCGCAAAAATCCGGGCGGGTACGGTCAGAAGTGGGGATTATAATTTCTCATTGACATTCAAAGGATCTAACCCCTCCCAGACTTTCGAGATGCCATGTCTCAAGAAATACTCGCAACGCTCGACATAGAACCGCGCCGCTTGGTCTTGGGGATTATTTTCTAATACCTTTTTAAACAATTGATGGGCTTCGGCAAATTTTTCCCCTTGATATAAAACAATCCCTCGCTCGAATTTAGTCCGCGAGCCTAACTTCGTTTCAATCAAACTTTGGGGATAACAATCTAGCACTTCAAACACCGCCACCGAGTCTTTTTTACCCTTAACCTGAACCTTCCCTAAAAATCGATAATTGTACTTGGTGGGGTCATCTAAATGAATCAACGTTTGACCGCTAATCACAATCGAAGCGCCATATAATTTGGTGAGTCCTTCCATGCGAGAGGCGAGATTTACGGCATCAGAAATCACCGTGGTTTCCATGCGTTGTTCTTCCCCAATGGTCCCCAGCATCAAGCTGCCTGTATGGAGACCAATCCCAATGGCGATCGGCATATAGCCGCTCTTTTGGCGATGGACATTGTAAATCATCACCTGTTTTTGCATCTCGATCGCCGCGCGCATGGCATCTTCTGCGGTATCGGGAAATAGCGCCATCACCGCATCGCCGATATATTTATCAATAAACCCATGATGATTTCTAATCACCGGACCGACTCGACTCAAATAAGAGTTGATAAAGTTAAAATTCTCCCGAGGCGACATCCGTTCCGACAGGGTAGTAAAGGAACGAATATCTGAGAACAGAATTGTCATATCTTTCTGAACTTGGTCCCCCAATTGCACATCCAAAATCGTGTCATAACCGAGGAACTGGATAAACTCTCTCGGTACAAACCGGGCATAAGCCAAGTTGATTTTAGACAGTTGGATGTGCATTTTAATCCGGGCCAACAGCTCATTTTTAGAGATGGGTTTCGTTAAATAATCATTGGCCCCGGATCCAAAGGCTTCCATCATGTCCGAGGCTTGATTTCGGGCGGTTAACAACACCACAGGTAACTCATTGGCGGGGAACTTTTCGCGAATGCGCTGGCAGACTTCATAGCCGGTCATTTTCGGCATCATCACATCCAGCAAAATCAAATCGGGTCGCAAGCCATTTTCCAGTTCTGCTAAGGCTTCCGGTCCATTATTGGCGGTGGCGATCGCATAATTTTCCAGAGATAAATGATTGACCAGCACTTGTAAATTAATCGGTTCATCATCCACGATTAAAATTTGGAACTCGCCATTACTGCGGGTCCGCCACCCTTCCACCGGGGCGATCGGTAGGGCGACTGGGGCAAGTTCTTCTTCCGTGACAACGGGTTCTGAGGGTTCAGGTAAGGGAATTTCGGGACTCTGAACCTGATTCGCCGAAATCGGCAGGGTAAAAGTAAACCGAGACCCTTCTCCCACTCCCGACTCCACCCAGATTCTCCCCTCATGGAGTTCTACGAGTTGCTTGGCGATCGACAATCCTAACCCCACAGACCCGTAGGCCCGGAGTGAGGCCCCATCCCTTTGCTCAAACAGTTCAAAAATTTGACTTAACTTACTTTGGGTAATCCCAATCCCCGTATCTGAGACGGTAATTGCTAAATATAAATGTTGGTTTTCCGCATCCACTGCCGGACGAGTCACTTTGCCTTGGAGGATGGAACGGGGATATCTCACACGACTCCATCCCCCATCGTCGCTTTCTCCCTCCTCATCTTCGCTCATCAGTCCTTCTTGTCCCGATAACACCGTTGCCGATACTTCCACAGTCCCGGAATCGGTATATTTAATCGCATTCCCGACTAAATTATGTAAAATTTGCTGCACGCGGTTTTCATCAGCATCCACCAAAGGAACATCTTTCCCCACTGCATTCACCAATTGCAGGGTTTTCCCCCCGACTAAGGGTTGACAGATGGTGAGGACGACGTTGGTAATTTCCCGCATTCCCAAGGGTTTCAGGTCAAGTTGGATATTTTTATGCTTGAGCTTGGAAAAGTCGAGCAAATCCTGGACTAATTGCGCCAGGGTTTGACCACTAGAGACAACCAGGGAGAGATTAGCACGTTGCAGTTCGCTCAGGTCTCCCGTGGCGCCATCTAACATGGATTCGGTAATTCCGATAATGCCATTCAGGGGAGTGCAGAGTTCATGGGAGGTACTGGCGAGAAATTCATCTTTGAGTTCATCAAGGTCTTGTAAGGCCCGATTTTTGGTTTCTAACTCTTCCGATGAAGTGAGTAAATTGGTATAGAGGCGAGCATTATCAATGGAAATCGCTGCTTGAGAGGAGAGGAGTTTGAGCACTTCCAAGCGATCGGGGGTAAAGGCGCCGGTGGTGATGTTATTTTCTAAGTACAAAATACCGATGAGTTTGCCTTGATGAACGATGGGCGCACAGAGGATGGATTGGGGTTGATATTCGATAATATAGGGGTCATGGATGAACCGTTCTTCGGCGATCGCCTCTTTAATCACCACCGATTCCTGAGTCCGGGCGACATAGTTGATGATAGTCAGGGGTAGGCGAGAGCTGTTTTCCACCGGAATATGTTGGCCGATGATCACCTCACTTTCATGGGTAGTTCCAGTGGCTTCAATATAGAGTTTATTGTTAGTTTCTAAAATTAAGGAGATGGTTTCTGCTCCTGCATTTTCCATGACAATTTTCATCAGCTTTTTGAGCAAATTATCAAGGACCATTTCCCCATTAATGGCCGCAGAAGCTTTGACAAAGGCGGTTAAATCGAGTAACCCGGCATGAGAGCCCGTGGTTGTGGAAATGGTGGTGGTGGTGCTGAGGACTCCCCCTTTGTTTTGTCCTTCCAGACTGCCTCGGGCGATGGAATGGGAATAGGTAGCATCCAGTTCGCTGGCTTTACGAGTTGCTCCCCAACGCAGGTAGGCATAATAGGCTTCAGTGATATAGGTGGAGGTGATTTTGTCAAGATTGAGTTCCTGATAAAATTCTCCGGCGCGTTCGCAGGCGATCGCTGCTTCGTGGATGTAGCCATATTTGCGAGCGGATTTGATAGCGCGATCGTAATGAGTCATCGCCGCCACGGTTCGTCCTAAGACTCGGGCTTTTTCCGCCTCCACTAATTCATACTTATGTCGATAGTTTTGGGGAGCGTGTAAGGCCCATCGTTTCATTTTGTGTTGGGCCAATTGGACCCGTATCAACCCTTGGATTTTCTGGGCCGGTGTCCCTTGGGGATAGAGAGCGAGTAAGGCTAAAGACTGATAAAAATTGTGTTCATTAACACTGAGTAGCCCGACCACGCCCTGTTGATAATTTTCGGCTAATCCTGCATAATAAACCGCCCGTTCATATTCCCCAAATAAATAACATAAGATGGTTTTGGCAAGATAGGCTGCAAATACCGACATGGTATTATTAGATTCAATTAAAGTGGGGAGTAGCCGTTCTTCTTCAAAACTATCTCCACTCAAGAGGCAGGGATTGGGTAATTCTCCTTGTAAGTTGAGGATAAATTGTCTCCAAATCCGCGCATAATGCACATGAAAATCGAGCTTAAGCTGGACCATCCAAGCAATATAATGATCCGACTCAGCGGCGACCGCATCTAGGGGTTCTCCACGAAATAAATTATGGTTGCAATAATGAAGGGCGGCGTGTCCCGCCCATTCAATATCCCCAGTTTCCAAGCCATAATTAAAGGCTTTTTTTAGGGGTTCGATGGTATCTTGTAGGGGAATTTTGGCGTGTTTGATATGGGCATAAACTAAATCGCCCACCTTCGCTTTCATCGTTTTATCATCAAATTGGTCTAACAGTCGTAAGGCAAGTTCACCACTGCGATCGCCGCCTTTAATATCTGACCAAGAACTATACAACAGCACCCCATAAAACCCATAAGCAAAGGCAGAAAGTACAGAGTTTCCATACTTTACGCACAGGTCAATCATGGTATAGACCACCAAATGCAGCATATTCACCGAAGAAACATAGGCTGCTGGAGTCATGGCAACTAAAATTCTCATCGCAGCCAACTGTTCCGGATTGCTCATGGGTGGCAAGGCGGCTAAATCTTCAATACTTTTGTTTTTGAGCAGCCATTTTGTGCGGATTGCGCCCCAAATCCGATGGAATTGATTCGGCTGTTTTGGGAGGGTAATGCCTAGCAGTTGAAGAACCATTGCCCCGGTATTGATAGCGTTCTCCATTTGATTTTGAGAAACGTAAGATTGAATTTTCTTTTCATAAACACTAATCTTTTCTAATAAAGTTTTTGTGTTTTTTAGGGCATCCTGAGCCAAGTGGTTGGCTCTTTCATAATTGGCAACTAAATATTCAGCTTCAATTAATTCATTATAGAGATTCAAAGTAAATTCATAGCGAGAAATCCAGCTATCTTCCGGGAGCAATTGAACTGCTTTCGAGAGGTATTTTACGGCATTGGTGTAGGCCATCGTGGTTTTAGCCTTTTGACCTGCCAAGAAGTTGAGATGAGCAATTTTACTGGTTTCGGATTGAGCAGCGATTAAACTCAATCCCGTGTTCAAATGATTGACAATTTCAAATAGCTTTTCTTCCCGTTCTTCGGCGGTGCAATGTTTCAGCAACAGCTTTCCTACTTTGAGGTGAACCTGTTGTTTCCGTTCTTCAGAAATCAGTGCATAGGCGACCTGGGCGACGCGATCGTGCAAGAACTGATAGGCGACCACTAAGTTATCCACCGGCAAGGCAACGGGTTCCTCATTGCCAAAAATCAAGGGAATTTTATAAGTATTCGCCACGGGTAAAATTAACCCTTGCTCTACCGCTTCTTGAAGGTCTGTAGCGGTTGCTGAGAGTGATTTTTCATTGACGAGGGCGAGAATATCAATATAAAAAATATTCCCAATACAAGCGGCAACTTGTAACGCATTTTGAGTCGTTTCGGGAAGTTGCTGAATTTTATTGACCATTAAATCCACCACATTATCGGTGATGGAAAGTTGCTCAATTCTGGACAGATCCCACTCCCAACGCCCTGCGCTAAGGTTACAAACCAGTAGATTATCTTGGATGAGGGAATTGAGCAGCATCCTTACAAAAAAAGGATTGCCATGCGTTTTATGGTGAATGAGTTCTGCTAAGGGTCGGGATCTAAGGGTGGGACAGCTTAGGGTATCGGCAATGAGTTGGTTGAGACATTCGATATTTAAAGGTTCGAGGGCGATCGTAGTGACCCGGACTCCGGACTGTTGAAACCGCTGGAGCATTTGGAGTAACGGATGGCGAGGGCTATCGATTTCATTTTCGGGATAGGCGCCAATCAGCAATAAACATTGGCGATCGGATGCACTGACGATCGCCTGTAATAAGGTCATTGATGCCGCATCCGCCCAATGTAAATCATCTAAAAATAGCACCAGCGGATGTTCTTGAGTCGTAAAAACACTCAGGAATTTTTGAAAGACGACACTTAACCGATTTTGGGATTCCGCAGGGGGTAGAACTGGAACCGGGGGCTGTTTCCCAATAATGAGTTCCACTTCCGGAATCAGATCAATAATCACCTGAGCATTTTTGCCCAGTTGCAATAAAATTTGCTCTCGCCATTCAGTAATTCGGTCTTCACTTTCGCTTAAAATTAGGCGAATTAATTGCTCAAAGGCTTCAATCAGTCCACCATAGGGAATATTGCTTCTATAGCGCTCAAATTTTCCCGAAATAAAATAGCCACTTTGTCGGATCAAGGGTTGGTGCATCGCCTGAAGTAAGGCTGATTTTCCTACCCCGGAGTAGCCGGAAATTAGTACAATTTCACAGGAGGAAGCAGGGACTTCTCCCGGTTTATCTATTCCCGAAATAGCCGAAAGGGTGGGAGTCTTGCGGCGAATTCTCCAGTAGGCTTCTTGGAGGAGCGCCAGTTCGCGATCGCGTCCATAGAGTTTCTCTGAAACCAGCAATTCCCCGGACAAATCCGCCGTTCCTAGGGTGAATTTCGTGATTTTGCCTGTTTCATTGAGTTGCGTTAAACAAGTGACCAAATCCCCTTTAAGTCCGTAAGCACTTTGATAGCGGTCTTCGGGGTTTTTTGCCAACAGTTTCATCACAATATTAGAAACCGCCCGGGGAATTTCTGGCTTAACTTCTGTCAGGGGGCGAGGATTTTTGGCTAAATGGGCATGGACAATTTCCATCGGGTCTGTCCCTTGAAACGGCAGTTCCCCTAGCAGCATTTCATAAAAGGTGACCCCGAGAGAATAGAAGTCAGACCGATAATCTAATTCCCGATGCATCCGCCCTGTTTGCTCCGGGGACATATAAGGTAAAGTTCCCTCAATTGCCCCGGGATTGACAGCTTTTTGGACAATAGAAATACTAAAATCTGTAATTTTGACTTGCTGGGTTTTCCCCTGAATAATAATATTTAAAGGATGAAGGTCGCGATGAATAATATGGGCGTTATGAATTTCTCCTAAAATTTCCGCCAGTTGGATGGCAATCTGTAAAAATTCTTTTAAATTTAACCGGATTCCCGTCAAATAGTGTTTGAGCGAAACCCCGCCCATATCTTCCAAAACGAGGGCAAGCTGATTATATTCAAAGGTTTCCAAGGCATAAACCTTGATAATCCCTGAACTGTTCAAATTCCGTGTAATTTCATATTCATGATGAAGTTTAGCCAGTTCCTCCGGGGTGGGGTACTCGGCTTTGAGCAGCTTTAGGATCACTCGTTGATCGTCGAGTTCTCGTTGAGCGCGATAAACGATGGTGTTGACACCTTCGTAAATTTTTTCAATGATGGTGTAGCCTTTAAGCGAGATCGTCATGAGTCTCAACAATAGTCGATAGGTAGGCGTTAGAATGAAACAGGTTTGATCCCGAGTTCAACAGTGGGTTATTTTCATAGATTTACCCCCTTTACAGATCCATAACAACGGAGACAATCGGCGGAGGTAGACTCTTGATTTGTCTAGTCTGGATTTTGTTTCTCCACTGGGACTGACTCTCCGGATTGAATCATTGCACCCCACCCCAGGGCCATTGTCATGAATGCTCACCCCTGAATCGGACTCAAACAGATTCTTTTGACCTGAGTGAAACAATCCGGTGTGATTTAACCAGATGGAGGAACAGAACCCTGAAAACACCACTGTAGAAGCTGCACCCCGTTACCCTCAAAATGTGGATTAATTCATCGAAGTCCAATGAATCTCTATATGATTATGATAAGACGCCTTTGAGAGCTTTTAGTCCCCCGTTGGTGGACTCCGGCGGAGGAAAGCATCAAGGTAAATGAGGGCGTCTCCTTCACGAACCTGGGATTCAATGTTCTATCGGTTGTAAGTAAGGGCAGCATTCTATGGGGGATGGGCAAGCCTTTTGAGACATCTGCTTTCCGATCGCGCTTTGAATGTAGACTAACCTGATCGTTACCCTTGGTTACAACCCTGAGCAAAGGGTAGGGGGAGTAACCCCTACCTGCTCACTGATTTTAAAGGGAATTTTGTGACTGTGCTAGAACCCTGGTGAAATCTTTGCGGGAAGGGGGCTAATTTTGAGGTGTTCCTGGATAAAACGGGGCGATCGCCCAAGGTGGCGATCGCCACCTTCCCTGGATCACAAAAGGGTGCGAAAACTCGCACCCCGTGAAGAATCGCTGACAGGAGACTCCCGATTCAAGATTCCCGGACTCGTGAGGAGGGGGTCCAAGAGGGCCGACAAGTCCCGCCGGTGCAATTCAGATGGAGTTCATGCCAATACAGGGTAGGAATCGCCCATCCGCGATCGCCTGCGTGTTCCTCTCCTAACCAGCGATTTTCTAAATAATCATTCGGAGATTCATAGCGATGAGGATGCCAATAGGGAACGGTCAAAGACCCATATCTTTTACGATACTCGTCCGAGTCAATTAAGGCCGATACCATTGCCCCAACACCATGTTCAACGAGTACCCAATCACATTCCCGGATTTCTGCTTCATCATGGGGCGATCGGCCTAAAAAATGCTTAAACGCATTCTCAATAAACTTGACATTGGAACTTTTCTCATAAAAACTTTCCAAATAAATGGAAGACACGGCAATACTTTTTAAAAAATGCCGAATTCCTATTTTTCCCTTAATGAATTCTTTCTCTAACCCCGACAACTTTTTACGCTCAAACTGATACGGTTGCCGTTCCAAGACTTGATGATAAATTTGGTGCAGAACCCTTTCTCGTTCTTCAACTGAGGCTTTCTGCTTCATTGTCACTGGTTCTTGTAAGCTCATGGTCTGCTCCTCTATGTGGATAAACCGAGTGGGAGATCAATCCCGAGATCTGAACGAGTGAGCCTTTTTATTGCTCACTGAAACTGAGTTTTTTGTCTTTGATTAATTGAAAGTTAACTTAGCCAAAGACTAGATGCCGATCGCCGCTTTCTGAACATTTGCCATGAGTTTAGGCGGAATATCTAATGCCTCAATCATGCGATTAATATACGGATCCAGGTACTGATTCGCACTACTCGGTAAATGAGCATGAGTTGTTTCTTTCAGACACCGATAGGCTACCCCACAAGAATTTTGTCTTTGATAGGCCGTCAAAATATTAGATTGCCACAACACCAAAGAGTCATTAAAGAAGCGCGGATCATCTTTCAGAATGGATAAGGCACTGTATCGCATCACCTGAGTCATATCATAATAACAGCGCTGTCCATGCTTTTGCATAATGTCTGGATGCAGGGACATAAACTTTTTCAAGGCATGACGAACCAGCAGGTCTCCCTTCTCCCGTAACATTTCGTAAGTTTTCACCCGTTCTGTAAAGCTTTGCAGATACCGTTTTGTCCCTTGTAAATCCCCAGGACTCAGATACTGCCCTTCGTTGTCGTTTATGAGTTCTTGTAATTTTGAATTGATCGCTTGCATGGCATCCCCCTTTTCCTGAACCCCGACCCAATTGTTATAGCTTTTCTATGTCTAGTGTTATCGATCGCAACCCTTTCCCGCAAGGGATTGATGTAATTTTTAATATTTCCGTAAATCCGCTGAGGAGGGGGAACTGACTTTTATCAACCGAATTCCCGATTCAGACGAAATGATAGGGCGGGAGGGCATCTCCCAACTGCAACTCCCAGGCGGAACAGGTTTGCTGCCACGCTTGGAATCGTTCATAGAGTAGCGGTTCTTCCTGCTTATGGATGAGTAGAAAAATCCGATGACTCTGATCCTCAAGGTCCGAGGCGATCGCCTCGGGGTACCATTGAGTCACTTGGTGGCGCATCCAGTCCCACTGGGCGGATTGCTCATTTTGAAAAGCTTGAATCGCTTGGTAGCGCTGTTTTTTTGCCAGTAAATAGGCTTTACCCCGCACCTCAGTGGAAATCTCGAACTCGGGTTCAGGACGCTTAAGGCATTTTAAAATGTACTCTCCTTGACCCACAAAGCGATCGAGTTTCTCTACATATTCCGCTTCCCGCGTGACTAAATGCTCTTGTAATGCCTGCACCGAGCGAAATAGGGTCCCAAATCTTAGGGGTAACAGGCACTGTTGCTGAAACAATTCTCCCAAGGTGCGATCGTGGGCGACGATCGCCTGAACCAACAGCCCATCATCCCCTTGCAAGCGGTTAACATCCACATCGAATTCCACGACGGCACAAATCTGGTTTGCGCGAACCAGTTGCACCCATTGGTTAATTCCCAGGGGCAGTTCTAACTCAACCTCGGGTGTTTTTAAAAAAGCGTAAGCGTAAACTTCCATCGGTTAACTGGGACTAAATTCGATCGCCAAGTCTAGCTGTGCCCATCCGGATTGCCAGTATTGCTGGGAGGGGCAAATTTCTACTCCGATAGTATCCTCACCCGCTAACAGGGACGCCATGAGGGTTTCGACCGGATCCCCGGCCATTTTCTCCAGAGTTGAAGGCACCCAGACCCCTGACAACCCAGCCCAGAATTGGGCGGATAACTGTTCTAGGGCGATCGCTTCAGAATACCACCCACTCCGAGACGATTGAATCACCGTCCCTGATGCCAAAGGCGCGATGGGAGTGGGAGGCTGTCCTGTAGCAATATCCAGTTTCCAGGAAAACCTCGGGGTTTCCACGGTCAAAATTCCCACGAGTCGGACCATTCCCGTTTCCCATTCTCGTTGGGGTTGCAGGATGCGGGCATTGACTCCCACAATCCACTGCATGGCCTCTAATCCTGACCCTAACATCTTCCACAACAGTTGAGAGGCTAATTCGTCGATAGAAATTTCTGAGGGACGGGAGGGTTGAGGGGGGGTGAGGGCGAGGCGACTGGCGATCGCCACAAATAAGGGAATTAATTCTGACCCCTCCCCTGGGTTGTGGGGGCCAGGAATCCTCTGACT
>CBFGOM010000027.1:0-40104 GCA_965650385.1 uncultured Oscillatoriaceae bacterium | reverse complement strand
GCCATAATCGCGGTGCAGCGGTTGATTTAACCCTAATTGATGCAAGGGGCAATGAATTAGAAATGCCTACGGACTTTGATGATTTTAGCGATCGCGCGGCCCGAGATTACGAAGGAACCGATGTTAGCCCTCAAGCCCGCCAAAACAGTCAGTTACTGGAATCCGTGATGACCCAACAGGGCTTTATTCCCCTCATTACGGAATGGTGGCATTTTGATGCAGAAAACTGGGAAGACTATCCCTTGTTGGATATTTCTTTAGAGGACATTAATCCGCGTTAGGCTTACTTGACTTCGACGAGAAAATCATAAGTCAACCCTCGGAAATGTGAGTCTAAAACTAAGAGATAGTCCCCAGTTGTGGGGAGAGTCCCACTCCAGTTTTCCAGCCCTGTATAGTGACCCCCCCCGGTGAGGTCATTTTGCTGATTGGGGTCATTGGGGATAAAAACAAATGGCAACGCACCTTCGGAAACCGAGAGGGTCAAGGTTTGACCCGCCGAGGCTTTGAGCAGATATTGATGACTTCCTCCGCCTATAATCCGCCCTTTGACTCGGGCTGAAGTGCCATTGGGGGGGAATTTGATCCGTTCTGTGATTTCAGAACAAGAACTTTCGGTGATACTTTTGGCAACCCAACCCTCCACGGGACTATTGATTTTAAACCAGCCATTTTGTTCTTCGGTAACGCTGAGATAAGTTCCATTAGTCAGTGTCCCTAAAAGATTCGTGGCGGTCACTTCTGGACTGGAACGAACGTTAGCTGGCGGATTGGGATCGGAGACAATGGCAGCGGTAATTTTGCAATTGTCTTGGGAGGGGGTAATCATGATGGGTTGGGGAGTAGGGGGTGGGGAGGATTGGGTAGAAGGGGAGGATGGAGGGGATGGGGAGGATTGGGGTGATTGGGGTGATTGGGTGGGGAGTTGGGTGACTGGAGGCGGTGATTGAGGGGATTGGGATGCGAAATAAGCACCACCGAGTGCTGCGCCGATCGCCCCTACAGTCAACACAATGATAAATGGTGTGTTCCCTTGCATAACATTTATGGCATCTTAGCCAAAATAGAACCCCTCACCCACTCTAAATCCGAGAAGGGATAGGGCATTTTATAGATTGATATGAACTCGGGATAATGGCCCATTCTTCCATTAGGAAGGAGTGCATCCGGAGGGTTCTCCCTTTCCCCTAGACCCGGCTATCCTGGCACATTCGTTCCCGCACTGCGTAAGTCACTTGCCGATGGCTGTGATTGTGCCGCCGTTTGCGCGTTAACTCGATTCAGTTCGCGGATCCGACGAGAGAGCAGACGGATAATATTGATGGCAATTCCGGGGGTTTCATCAATGGCATCGTAGAGTTGCTGCTGAGTCAATACTAGACACTCGCACGATTCGAGAGTCGTGACAGAGGCTGAACGGGGTTCAGCATCGAACAAAGACATTTCCCCAAAACAGGTCCCCTGTTCTAGTTTAGCGAGGTCTCGATTGCCAATGTGAACGCGGACCTTACCAGAAACGACGATATAGAGCGATCGCCCCTCCTGACCTTCGGTGAAGATAGTATGCTTTGCCGGGAAAGATAGCTCATCCATCACAGAAGCCAGACGCACGAGAAAGTCATCCCGAAGTTCCTTAAAAATCGGAACGGCCCTGACAAATAATAATCGGTCAACACTGGTGAGCATTACGACAGTAAACCGTAAAAAATAAAGCCTAAAAAGTAATCAGGAGTAAAAAGGCAAAAACAAAAATTTTCCTTTTATCTTTTTACTTTTACCGTACTTTAGGTCGCTTCCAACCCGGGAATGCCCGGATAATTGGGAAAACCCTGGGGGCCTCCGGTAGTGGATGAGGCTTGCTTTGGTAAATCCGCAATGCCTAATTCCGCCATCATTTCCTTGACTTGAGAGGCAACGAGGCGATCGCGATCGTTTTTCATCCGGGGCAACAGTTCAACGAGGGCGCGAGGAGAAGCCACTTTCAGGTAGGCTAACACAGCTTCACGCACAAAACTTTTCGGATGGTTCAAACAGGCGAGGGTTTGTTCCCCCGTCAGACTCCAGCGAGAAGCTCGCGCTAGGTGGAAACAACAAGCCAAGGGCCACTCTGAGATAAAGTGACGTAAATCCACCAACCGTCGGAGGCGATCGCTAGGGGAGAGATTTTCGATCGCAATCAGTTCCGCGAGACTCTGGAGTTTTTCCTCATCGGCACGGCGATCGAGAATACTCAGCAAAATCCGCTTACTCGGAATATCCAGAGTATTATCCAAAATTTCCAAACCCCGCGCCATATTCGTTCGGACACCGGACTGTAAATTAAAAGCCGCCGCTTGAATCGACCCGAGGGGATAAAGAAACTTCATCAGCAAAAACAAGCGGTCCACTGAATCGGAAATGACATCGCGCAAAGCGCGGCGCAGGAGATTCGCTTCTCGTCCGACGATTTCTTCGGGATTGAGTCCGATGAGGGCCTGATAAATCTGACCCATCAACATCAATTCTTGGTCGATTAACATTTCCACCCCACTGCGACCAATGCGGTCTAAAACCCCTTCAATTCCCCCTTCTTTGGGGATTTTTAAAAGAATGCGTAGGATGTTGCGTCGGGTTGTTCCCCAACTAATGACCAGATGATTCACCAATACATTCAGGGATTCCAGGGTACCAATCTGACCGATCGCCGTCCAAGCGTGCATCCGAACTAAATCCGGCTTGTGAATATCTTCAGCTAGGGCCACCAGGCGATCGAGAATTTCATTCTCCAAACGCACCAAAGCCCGCATTGCTGATTCCCGGGTGGATTTATAGTAAAGTCCCCGCAATAGGGATGGATAATACTCTTCTAAATGGGTCGATGCAATCACCTCCAACAGGGCGCAACGGACTCGCAAAGACTCATCCTGGAGCAGATTCGGGATAAACAATCGTAACCCTTGCAAATAATCCGCTTCGCCCAGGGCGCGACAGCCCATCACCCGTTCCCGTTCCTGTTTATGGGTCAACATATGGCGCAGGGCGTTTGTCGCTTCGGCTTTTTGTTCGCGGTTGCCTCGGCGCATGATCGAGGAGGCAGCAGTCCCCCGAACCACCGGGTCCACATCCGGGCGCAGATAGGAGCGCAATTGTTCAATATCCAGTTCCGGTTCCGTTAGCCAGATATAGCGCAACGCCAAAGCTAAGACTTCTGGGGTAACCGATTGGTCGAGCAAGGTTCGCAGATGCGCGGTGTAAGTGGGACTCGGATGGTTGAGCATCACCTCCAAACTTTGACGCTGCAAACTGGGGGGAAGATTGGGCAGGAGGGGGGCAAGCGCTTCGCCGACGTGTTCGGGGTCAATTTGGGTGA
Source organism: uncultured Oscillatoriaceae bacterium (assembly GCA_965650385.1). Classification (GTDB taxonomy): domain Bacteria; phylum Cyanobacteriota; class Cyanobacteriia; order Cyanobacteriales; family Laspinemataceae; genus Laspinema. The sequence continues at coordinate 36,755 of CBFGOM010000027.1, read as the reverse complement.
GCAATTCGATACAAGAGCGTTTATCCTCTTCACTGCCTTTCTGTTCCAGGGTTTCCACAACGGTGCGCTTTAATGCCCGCATATCGACATCGGACACGCCGAGGCGTCCCCGTTCGGCACTGGAGACTAATAAGCCGAGATAGCGCGATCGCAGGATCCAGACGATAAAAAACCAGCCTAACCCCATCAAAACTACGGACACCAAGAACACAGAGCCTTGATACCCCAGAATCTGTTCGGGACTAGCGGCGGGAAAGATCATCCGGCACACCCAAATCGCGGCTAAAATTGCCACCCCGGTTACCCCCACCGCTAGGGGTTCGGCAATCCCATTCACCATCGATTGGATGTTACTGCGAATGCTATCGGGCAGGGGCTGGAAAAAGACAGGGCCTGTGCCTTCAATTAAGGTGTATTTAAGGAGTTCTTCTATAAATTTTAGGGAAACTAGCCCCCAAAAGAAGGGCAGGATGGGGGTCAGGGAAAAGGCGCTGAGTAAAACAACTGCTGCCGGTAAGAGGGTCGCGGCGGCAAAGACTCCAAATCGTTCCACAATCCGACTGGACGCAAACCACTGCATTACCAGTTCAAAGAGTCCTAGGATGCCATTAAAGACACCGAGGAAACTAGCGATCCCGATCGCTAAATCTTGTCCGGCGGGGTTTTGCTGTTCCAATTCACTTAAAAAGAGGAAGTCAACGACCAGATGTAAGGCTTCCGCGAGGATAAAAAATCCAAAGAGGGGAATCACGTAGCCTTTTAGGGGTCCACCCAGTCGGCGATTGGTGAAATCTGGTTCATTTTCTAGGGCGCTGGTCCGGGGAGCGTCGGGAAAGGCTTGTTTGTAGGTGCGACTTAGGTAAAATAGCAAAAATGCCCCTAACAGCATCATCAAGCAGGAGGCAACCAGCACGTTATTCAGTCCAACGACTCTCAGCAGTGCAGGGAGGGAAAAACCACTAATCACATCGGCGAGTAAAATACCGCTACTAATGAGGGGATAGGTGCGTTTAATCTCGCGGATGTTAAAGAGTTGGTTGGCGGCGATGGAGGTGTTGAGGTCATTCAGGGCAAAGATAGCTTCCAACCAGAGGCGCATCAGGAAAATTGTGACGGCGGCGGCGATCGCAATGTTTAAGGCGACCCGAAAAAAGAGCAAGGGGATCGCCATCAAAATCGCCACTGAGACGATCACTTGGCGTAGGGGTAGGAACCTTTGCATCCACGAGTACATGACTCCCAGGAAAGACCCTAAACCCGCCCCAGCAACATAAATCCAGGGCAAGGATTCCGCCCCATATTCGTTCAAGAACAGACCCACTGTACTTGCTTCTAACCACAACATCCCGATTGAGGTAACGGTATAGAATGCAAACATCAACCAGGTGCGCTCTCCTTCCTCGGGACGGAGATTTAACCACTGTAGCAATGCGGTTGCTAACCTACCCTTAGCGGCAAACCGCTGTTCTTTTAGTTCCATGCAGCGTTGATTTCCCGTGTTGTAGAGTTTCCCTGAATGCCGGTTCTCTTCATCTACTATTCTTCTGGTATTTAGAATGCCATACCCTGATTGTTCTGGCATGAAAAGCCCAGTTAATCCCTCATTATCCGCTACCCTTGTCGCTAACGGGTTCTCGTTAATCGGTGAGTCCCGGGGCTTGCTTTGGCTTCCACGGGTTCATTCGCTTATGCCTAGCTCTTGTATTGTTACCTCGCACACTCAATCGCTAGAACGATTCAGTTGAGTTTTTCTTCCTTCTGATTACCATAATCTCTAGTATTTTTCAATTGCTCTAGCTTGGTGATGCCTGAAGGACGGTAACAGGGTTTTGGTAAGGGTTGAGATGGGCTGGGAAGGATGAGTTTTCCGAGGCTCCGCGTCAGTTTGAGGGCGTAAAACAAGTCTGGCGCCGATCAACGCGATCGGCGCAGATGAGGATACCTCAGTTTTCGTTAGTCCCAGTTAAAGCTTCACACAGAACGGCTCACTAATTCCCTTTCCAGGGTTTAAGAGCGCTTGATTTGAGGGTTCAAATCCTAACAGCCAGGGCTAATGGTTATTTTATCGCTTTATGGGGGTCGTCACCCCCGATCGCCGGATTTCCCCCGCTGATTTTTCTCGGCACAATTTTTGGGGGGGAAATCTCGGGTTGCTATGGTCAGGATCGTGGGCGCGTCAGTCCCCTTGGCCCTGTGGGCGATCGCCCACAGGGCCTTTTCTTCGTCAGTCCGGATGGGTCATGCGCTCTCATCACCCCACAGGCTCTGACCCCTCTTTACCAGGGCAATCATGAGGGCGCTGTGTACTTTCACTCCAGTACCGGCACCCTCACGATGGGTTGGACTATTTTTTTCCCTACTTTTTGGGAGATAGCAACATCATCATACTACGCCCTTCTTTTTTAGGGGCTTGCTGCACTTCGGCGACTTCTTCGAGGTCCGCTGCCATGCGCTTGAGTAATTCCTCAGCCAGGTCCGTATGTTGAATTTCGCGCCCTCGGAATGTAATCGTCGCTTTTACCTTATCTCCCACTTTTAGAAAGCGCTGGGCTTGATTAAGACGCACGTTATAGTCGTGTTCTTCAATCTTGTAGCGCATCTTTACTTCTTTGACTTCAGCGGTATGCTGCTTTTTCTTAGCTTCCCGCGCTTTTTTCTCTTGCTCAAACTTATATTTGCCGTAGTCCATGATTCGGCAAACGGGGGGATCTGCTTTATCGCTAACTAAAACCAAGTCGAGGTCTTTTTCTTCAGCGATTCGCATCGCCTCTTGAGGCGTTAGAATCCCAAGCTGGCTGCCGTCTGTGTCAATGGCTCGAATTTGAGGAAATCGGATTCTTTCATTGATTTGAGGTAAATCCCGATTTCTTCTCTTTTCAGTCACAGGCATTCTGGAAGAAGATGATGGAAGCAAGTCGTTCACAGAGTAAATTTTGTAAAAGTTTAGTTGACACTCTTAGGGGATCGGCTGAAGACCCTAAGATTCTTTAAGACTAACTTAAAAGGCATTGTCAAAGTACCTCTACAGGCTCAAAACAATAACTTGTACGAAAGGTATTGCACTTGAGCTGACTTTTTGATAGGGAAAGGAGCTTTCCGAATCTATCACTGATGTCAGTTTGATACGCTCACCCATTCAAAGAGTGGTTGTTCAACTGTCTACCGCAATCATACCGCAGACGAGTTAAAGCAGGAGTTTCACTGGATTTGATTGTTTCGACGCGCAGATAGTTATTCTTCCGGCTTTCTTGATTATAACTGCATTTTGACGAGGAATAAATGGAATAGTATGGCCTTTCGTCCGGACTCTAAAGAATTCCGGCTTTCAGGCATCCCGTATTTGCTGGTAAATCGATGGCGATCGCCGATCGCATTTAGGTCTGGGTTCTAGCATCGAGAAGAAGCCCCTAGGGGGGAAATCAACCCATTACAGGCTACCGAGCTTGATGTCGTTCCTCAAAACCTCCAGTCTTTTTTTGCTGGCTCCCTCTACCGGGTTAATGCCCGGACTTAGCTCTAGGGTCGCTAATTCAGGGAGAGGATATTGCTACTTGCTATTTTACTCAGTATCATTCAATTTTTGATGAATCTTCATCTAACTTTAGACAGAAGTTGGGGCTTCGCCAGTTTAGGTTGTAACAAAAACCCGGTGAAAGGGAATCCCGGTCTGTTATAGCCTAACAGGCAGTCTGTCATTTGACCGTATCATAAATTGCTTTCAGGGGATAAATCCCACAGGTCCGATCGCGAAGGTTGGGAGGGATCTCCTAGATCATCGTTGATTGCAGCGGATCCGGTGATTGTATCCTCCGAGGGAGAATTTTCAGGGGTGGAGGGAACCAATCGCCCTAGGGGACACTTCGGTGATTGTAACAAGGCAGGGGGCGGAGTTGGCTCAGTGGGGTAGAAATGCTCCTGGACTTGGGTTGAGCGTGGGCATTGGTTCGGTAGGGGAGGATAGAGATCCCCGGGATGAAATTCTCCTGAAAACTTAATCCGAACAATGGTGGCGATCGCCCAGGGGACAGTTAACGAACCACAACATCACCTCTTTTTTGATCCGCCTTTCTTGCTTCACAATAAAACTATGCCCAGCGGCATTTACCAATCACCCGACGGTTAAACAAGCGCACTATGAAGACTTCACTTCTACTCAAAACGGCTGCGATCGCTACGGCAACTCTCTCGGCTTTGACCCTTGGCACTCAAGCGATCGCCTCGGTGTTCGGACAACAAAGCGTCGATCAAAGCCGCTTCATTGCGGTTGCCCAGTCGTTTAGCGGAGGCGTCGCCCCCCCCTTACTCATCCTTGAGCAAGTCTCCAATTCTCGGGAATGTTGGAGCGAAAGTGGCAGCAACCCCGTTCGTGTTGATCCCCTGTTAGTCAATTTTGACTTTACCGGGATTTGCGGTCGCAGTACGGATAGCAATGGCTATTCTATCCGAGTAGGTGGTGAAGATGTCGGCCTTCAGTACACCTTGAGGATCGTACAGCGTGGGGGTGACCTGGTACTGATTGGGGTCAATACGTTTGAACGTCGGGAAATGGAAATTGGACGCACGAACGGCATCGCCAATGGATTTAATAAGATTGTCCTCAATCCCGGATGGCAGTTTGCCAAACGGACTTACAATGGTCAGACTTTGGGTCACGTCTATTTGGCTAATACCCAATCTTTAACAGCCCTTGCTAAACCTATTGGCTCATCCGGTACCACTTCTCCTCCTCCCGTGGTGACGACTCCCCCGCCGGTGAATGTCTCCTTTGCAGATACGCGATCGGATATCTACGCTCAGGAAATTGAGCAAGCGGTGGCCCTGGGGTTCGTCTCCGGTTTCCGGGAAGATAATACGTTCCGCCCGCAAGTGGCCTTGACTCGGGAGCAATTGGTCTCTATGGTCATTGAGTCATTGAAAAACGTTCCCGGTGCCAATATCAATATTCCCACGACAAGTTCCTCTCGGCCCTATTTTGACGTCGAGGCGTCTCGATGGAGCGCGCCTAAAATTCAATGGGCCCGAGACAATAATATTATTAGTGGCTATCAAGATCAGAGTTTCCGTCCGGCTCAAACCGTGACTCGGGCTGAAATGATGGCGGTGTTACGTCGCGCTGCTGAATATGGTAATACCTTGCGGGGTCGCGGCACTACTCTCAATGCAACCCGCACGCCTACTAATTTCTCAGATACTCAAAATCACTGGGCTGCTTCTTTGATTTCTGATATGTCCAGTTATTGTCAGGTTGCTTCTCCATTAAATGAATCGGGAAATCAGTTTTTCCCGAACTCTCCGACGTTGCGAAATTATGCAGCCGCAGCAACAGTCCGGATGGTTAATTGTGTCAGACAGTAGGGTAAGGAGTAATTACCTAGATGATGCTGTTGAGTTGACTGAAGGTTTTCCTTACTAAACTTCATAAAAACTGACACGTCTTGTTGTCAGTTTTTTTGTCTCTATTGATTGAGGGATTGAGGAGAAACCTGCTATTTCGCGGCGCGAAACCGGGGGCATTCCCACTCAATTTCCTAGAAATCGCTTACAATCAGTGGCAGAAAACATTTTAAAACTGTTGTTCCTAAAGCCATGCAGCACATTAACCGCCACCGGGCTTTTCCAAGCTTTTTGTCTCGAATTCGAGAACGCGATCGCCTCGAACTCGCTGAGTCGGCATCCCTGATTGGTTCGGCTGTGGGATCCGTTGTGGCGGGATTGTCTGGACAGGTTTTGTTTGCCGCCACTCCGATTACTTTGGCATTGTGGTTGAATCACTTAAACCGGAGTCGGTTTGGGGAGCAAATGCGGGTCCAACACCAAGGGGCGATCGCTGATATGCATCAGGTAGTCACTGCGGTTCATAGTAGTGTCCAAGCTTTGCCCAAATCGGAACGAATTCAAGATGTGGAAAATACCTTGATGCGTCTTTCGGAGGCGATCGCCACTTTGCAACAACAAGGCGATCGGGCTAATTCCGGTAACGCCAATGATGAAGAAATCCAGCGCGAATTTGCGATCGTCCGTCGGGGCGTCATGCGTCTGCGAGATGTCACAGAAACTCGCTTCAGCGAACTTCAAGAAACCCTTAATAGCGAGGTCCAAACCCTCCGTCAAGAGTTAGCTTCTCCCCCTTCAGTTCCCTCCCCTGAACTAGCCAACATCAAAACCGAATTACTCGCCCTTGCGCAAAGTTTAGCCGACATTCAAACCCAGTTTCAAGCCTTAGCTAATCCAGTGGTCCCCGATGATACCGCCGTTCAAACCCAACTGGATGAACTCCAAAGCCAAATTGTCAAACTGCAACAGCAAAATCGCGAAGTAGTCAAACCCTATCTCCAACATCTCAACCGCGCTATTCAAAAGTTAGAAAGCGATGGGTAAGGGGCGGGGGTTCCGGCGGTAATCATCCGAGTTCTGCTTTAATCGGTAATGTTGATTCAAGCAGAACTATGACGACTCCATCCACTCCCCCGGAAATTCCTCCCCAGACTTGGCAGCGTCCCATTGGTTTAGGTTGGGACAAACCCTATACGGTTCGCTATGGCAGTAATCTCGATGATGGTCCCTGGCATGGAATGCCCCTCGGGGGGTTTGGGGCCGGTTGTATAGGCCGATCGCCTCGCGGTGACTTCAATCTCTGGCATCTTGATGGGGGAGAACATACCTTCCAATCCCTTCCCGCGTGTCAGTTTAGCATTTTTGAAGAAACCCAAGGCCAGAGTCATGCTTACGCACTTTGTACAGAACCCCCTTCCGATGGCAGTTTGAATTCTTGGCAATGGTATCCCCCTTCCACTGAGGAGAATCTTACGGGAATATATCACGCTTTGTATCCTCGGAGTTGGTTTGTCTATCAAAATGTCTTGAAAGCACAACTCACTTGTGAGCAATTTTCTCCAATTTGGCCGGGAAAATACCAAGAATGTAGCTATCCCCTGGCAATTTTTGAATGGACTGCCTACAATCCTACCGATCAACCAATTACGTTGAGTATTCTGTTAACTTGGGAAAATGTGGTGGGTTGGTTTACCAATGCCATCAAATCCCCCACAGTTAAAGTGCGAGATGATGGTTCACCCGTCTATGAATATCAATCCAAATGGGGGCAAAGTCAGGGCAATTCTAACCGCTACATTGAAGATTTCCATCGGATTGGGTGCATAATGGCCGGGGGTCACTTGGGAGAGGTTCCCCAAGAAGGTGAGGGAGAACTGGCGATCGCCACTGCTACTAATCCCTTTCTCGATACCTTCAAGAACACCCGATGGAATCCCACCGGCAGCGGCAAAGAAGTCTGGGAACAGTTTTCTCGGGATGGTTCTTTATTGGATTGTACCGATGAAACCCCAGCAGCTAAGGGTGAACGGATTGGGGTCGCATTAGCGGTTCGCTTCACCATTCGCCCGGGAAAAACACGGAAAATTCCCTTTATACTGGCGTGGGACTTTCCCGTGACTGAATTCGCTGCGGGAGTCTGGGAATACCGCCGCTATACCGACTTTTTTGGGCGGCATGGCAAAAATTCTTGGTCTATGATTCGCACGGCACTCAAACATTCGGATATGTGGCGTGAGAATATCGTCACCTGGCAACAAGCGATATTAGCCCGGGAGGATTTGTCTGACTCGGTAAAAATGGCCTTGTTTAATGAGTTATATATTCTCACCGATGGGGGAACATTGTGGACTGCTCAGGATGCGGAGGAACCTCGGGGTAAATTTGCTGTGCTTGAATGTATCGATTATCGCTGGTATGAGAGCTTGGATGTGCGATTGTATGGCTCTTTTGCCCTCTTGATGTTGTGGCCGGAATTGGAAAAATCGGTAATGCGCGGGTTTGCCCGGGCAATTCCCACAGGGGATGATACACCTCGGATTATTGGGTATAATCAAGCGGCAGCAGTTCGCAAGATAACCGATGCAACCCCTCACGATTTGGGTGCACCAAATGAACATCCTTGGGTGAAGACGAATTATACGAGTTATCAAGATTGTAATTTGTGGAAGGATTTACCCTGTGATTTTGCTTTGCTGGTGTATCGGGATTTTCTGTTGACAGGGGGGGAAGATTATGAGTTTTTATGGGATTGTTGGCCCTCAATGGTGCAGGCGATCGCGTATTTAAAAACCTTTGATACAGATGGGGATGGGATTCCCGAAAATGGCGGTGCACCGGATCAGACGTTCGATGATTGGCCGATGCGCGGGGTAAGTGCCTATTGTGGGGGGTTGTGGTTGGCGGCATTACAAGCAGCGATCGCAGTCGGTGAGTTGATTTTAAATAATCCTCCCCATTCCGGCGTGTTCACTGATACAATTTATGAACAGAAGCGATCGCAATTACTGCAACCGGCAACGATTCAAGCAACCCTAACTACCTATCAAGAGTGGTTGCAACAAGCACGCACGCTGTATCAAGAAAAACTCTGGAATGGCACTTATTATCGCCTCGACAGCGAAAGCGGTTCCGAGGTGGTGATGGCAGATCAGCTTTGTGGTCAATTCTATGCCCGGTTATTAGGGTTAGCTGATATTGTGCCAATAGACTGTGCCGAATCGGCCTTGAAAACTATCTATGACTCTTGTTTTCTGAAGTTTCATAATGGGAAATTTGGGGCAGCCAATGGCCTATTAATCGATGGTTCTCCGGTGAATCCCAATGCGACCCATCCGTTAGAAGTTTGGACCGGGATTAATTTCGGATTGGCGGCATTTCTGTTGCAAATGGGGATGAAAGAAGAAGGTTTCAAATTAACCGAAACCGTGATTCAGCAAGTCTATGAAAATGGGTTACAGTTCCGCACTCCGGAAGCAATTACCGCAGTGGGAACGTTTCGCGCTTCTCATTATCTACGGGCGATGGCAATTTGGGCCGTTTATGGAATGTTGACTGGGTTTAAATAGGGGAAGAATTAGAAAGGACAAGGCAATGTCTTGTCCTTTCGTGGAAATCGTTATAAGATAGCGTTGCCGTGGCGATCAAAGAGGTAGAGTTGGTGGGTATCAACGGCGAGGGAGAGGCTGTCGGCAGGGTGCAGTTTTTGGGCGGAACCGACTCGGGCAACTGCAATAGATTGAGTCTCTCCTGTGGGTTTTTCTAGCACTTTTGCTAGATCATCTTTATCTTGAATTTCAATTTTGGCAAGGGGAGACTTGAAATAAATAATGGTTTCATGACCGAGGGATTCAAGGGTGGTGACTTCTACTTGAATTTTATGATTTTCAGGAGTATTGCTATCTGCTATTAAAAAGGCTTCGGGACGCAATCCGGCAAAAATGGGTTTGTTGAGATAACGCTCAATTTCACGGTAGCGATCGCAGGTTTCTGGGGCGATCGCCAAGTGTTGGGTTCCGTAAGTAATGGCAAATTGGCCGCTTTCGGTTTTGCGTAACTCACTATGAAAGATATTCATCGCTGGAGACCCCATAAATCCGGCAACAAAGACATTGGTGGGGCGATCGTATAACTCTTGAGGCGGTGCGACTTGCTGGAGTTCCCCCAACCGCATGACTGCCACGCGATCGCCCATTGTCATTGCCTCTACTTGATCATGAGTTACATACACGGTGGTAGTTCCCATTTTACGCTGCAAATCGGCAATTTCTGTGCGAATTTGCACCCGCATTTTTGCATCCAAATTCGACAGCGGTTCATCCATCAAAAATACTGCCGGGTCGCGCACAATTGCCCGTCCCATTGCCACCCGTTGCCGTTGTCCCCCAGACATTTGCTTAGGTTTATTATCCAGTAAATGGGTTAATCCTAACTTTTCAGCCGCTTCCATGACTCGCTGTTGGCGTTCCCCTTTCGCCATCTTCATCATTCGCAGGGGAAATTCCATATTTTGCCGAACTGTCATGTGTGGATACAGGGCATAATTTTGAAAAACCATTGCAATATTACGGTCTTGGGGGCTTTTATTATTCACCACATCCTGACCGATGATTAATTTACCTGCACTAATCTCTTCCAACCCTGCTAACATCCGTAAGGCGGTGGATTTGCCACAGCCTGACGGTCCAACGAAGACCATAAATTCGCCATCTTCAATCGTTAAACAAAGGTCTTTCATGGCTGTAAAACCATTCGTATAAACTTTGTAAACGTGGTCAAATTCTACTTTTGCCATTGTTTTAGTTTCTGTATAGTTTAGACCGTTTTAAGAACCGGCGAAGGGTTTTAACCCCTGCCGTTGTTCTACCCCTTAATACCCGAAGAAGCAACTCCCTGAACAAACCATTTTTGGAAGATTAAGAAAATTACTAACATAGGTGTAACCATCATGACGCCGAAAGCCATAATATCCCCCCATTGAATCGGAGGTAAGGTTTGAAATTGGGCGATCGCCACCGGCAAGGGACGGACTCTTTCTCCAACTGCAATCATTGTCGGCCATAAAAATGACCCCCATTGAGTTAAAAACGTCAGAATTGCCACTGATGCAAAAACCGGTTTAGAAACCGGGACAATGATTTCAAAAAATGTCCGAATTGGACCCGCCCCATCGACGCGCGCTGCTTCTTCCAATTCCTTGGGCAAGACAATAAAAAAGGTGTAAAATAAATAGATAGAAAAAGCATTGGCAATAAAGGGAATGATTTGAGCGGTGTAAGTATTGCGTAATCCTAACCAGGTCATTTGAAAGAATAGGGGAACGGCAATGGCTTCAAAAGGGATAATCATTAAAGCGATAATTATTGGAAAAAGAATATCTCGTCCCCGCCACTGTAAACGGGAAAAGGCATAAGCTGCCATTGAATTGACCAATAGTCCCAACAGGACGATCGCCCCGGTAATAAAAATCGAGTTCCAGAAAAACCGGGGAAAATTGACTCGGGTAAATACATCCTCATAGTTCTGCCAGGATGGATTATCCGGGATAAAGGCTTTTAAGGAACCGGCCTCAACTAACACGAGGTTATCCGGCTTAAAACTGCCGACAATCATAAATAAAATGGGCGCAATAAATAGCAGCGCCAAAATTATTAAAACTAGATAGGTAAAGATAATGCTAATCCGCTGCTGGTTTTGGCGTCGGGCCATTAATTCATCGTGAGTCAGGGGAGAAACGCGATTTTCTCCGGTTAATTGTTTCTGGGAAATTTCCTGAAGTTGTTTCATGAGTTTAGAGTCCGTAACAGTGATTCAGAAGGCTGTACATTATTCTCATCCTCAGTAGGCTATGTCATTTCTCCCTCACTTGTTTCTAAATTGAACGACTTAATCGATCGCCCGTTCTTCTTTAATTAAAGCCCGTTGGATGAGCGTAATCATGAGGACGACTAGGAAAAAGACCACGGTCATAGCCGCCCCTTTTGCCATTTTTTGCTGTTGATATGCAGCGGTTACCGCTTCATACATCACTGTAGTTGTGGCATCCAGGGGTCCGCCATTCGTCATGATTTCGATTTGGTCATAGAGACGAAAGGACAGAATCGAAGTCACCAACATGACGAAAATTAAAGTATTTCTGAGTTGGGGTAAAGTGACGTGCCGAAACTGATTCCATTTGTTGCTGCCATCAATCGCGGCAGCTTCATATAAATCAATCGGAATTGATTGTAAACCCGCTAAGATAATCACCATTTGAAATCCCACACCTTGCCACATAGAGAGCAGCATAATTGCAGGGAGTGCTAGATAGGGGTCACGCAGAAAATCACGCGGTTGCCATAATCCAAAGGTGATAAAATCAAAAAATGAATTCATCATCCCATTAGCACCCGGGGCATAAATCAAAATCCAAATCACAGATACTAATGCCATTGGAAAAACTACCGGCATGAAAAACAGGGTGCGAAAAATCGCCATGCCACGTAAAGGACGATTGAGTAAAAGGGCTAATCCCAAGGCGATCGCTGTTTGTAAGGGTACGACGACCAGGGCAAAAATAGCATTATTAAGTAACGCCCGACGAAACGAGGGTTCGCTCAAAATTCTGGAATATTGTTCTAACCCAATAAACCGCGTCGGTAACGGCGAACCGAGACGTAAATTCGTCAGAGATAAAATGGCCGCCAAAGTAAAAGGTAAGGCCACAAATAGGAATAATCCAATCAAGGCAGGGGCTGCCATCCCGATGGCACTGCGCCTATCATTTTGAGCGGTTAAAGTTGTTTGATTTGCCATGAGTTTAGATTGAAATTTATCTTTAAACTTCCTGAATTTTCTCAAATTTTTGGTTACCTCTAGGACAAGGTGTTGTAACATTTGGGGAGTCTGTGGGGGTGTTAACTAACCTTAGGATACCCTTCATTATCCCGAAGGTCTAGGTCAATCTCCGTTGCTGCTCGTTCTAAAGCTTCTTGCACTTCGAGTCCATTGCGAATGTTATTAAAAGCTTCTTGAAAAGCAGAAGTAATCACCGGATAACCGGGAGTTTGAGGACGGGGAACCGTTTTATTATTCAACAATTGTGAAGAAAATAGACGCAACGGACCGCCTTCACGATATAAGGGAGATTGAGCGATCGCACTTTGGGTCGCGGGTACAGCCCCATTGGCATTGGACATCGCTAACACTTCATCCTGCTGCAACAGAAACTCTAAAAATGCCATTGCTGCTTGAGGATTGTGACTTCTTTCTGTGATTCCCCAATTCCATGAACCCTGGGCAGTTTTTGACCCATTGCCTAAATTCGGCAAAGGTAACACTACTAAATCATCCCCAACAGCCTCTGCATAACTGGAATAAACCCAATGTCCTACCCAAGACAGCGCCACCCGTCCCGTGGTAAAAGCCGCATCATCCACATTGGGATCAACATATCCATTTTGCATCCAAGACTGCACCTGTTCCATTGCTGCCACGGATTCAGGACTATCCATCACCCCGGACGCAGTTTGATAAGTTGTGCGATCAATCGTTGCGCCCCCAGCAGAGTATAACAGTGGCATAAAAGCATAAGTAAACCACTCTCCGGAATAGTTGAGTTTTAGGTCTAGCACTTGTCTATCGGGGTCATTTTCGGCTAATTCGGCTAATGCCTGATTAAATTCCTCACTCGTCCAAGCGTCAGCATTGCCTTGGGGGATGCGAATTCCGGCAGCTTCTAGCATACTGCGTCGCCCATAAATTCCCAGTCCGGAATCAAAAGTACCGACGGAATAGAGGCGATCGTTATAAGTTCCCTGAGTGAGAATTGAAGGCAACAAATCCATACGGACTTCTGGAGAAATCAAGTCATCAATGGGTCGCAGGTTTTGCTGCCAGACATAATTATAGATAAAAGGTCCATCAAATTCCAGCACATCAGGTAAATCCCGTGAGATTGCCGCAGCTTGGACTTGGGCATTATAAGACCCTTCCGGTAGAAATGTGAGTCGAACGGTGACCTCATCATGAGCCGCATTAAACCGATTCACTTGTTCTTGCAGGGTGATTCGTTCTGCATCTTGACCGGCGTGTGCCCAGACTTCCAGGATTTCAGGGTCTCTGGCATTCCTGGTACATCCGACAATGATGCTCAGAAGGAAGACGCTAAAAGCCAGCATTCGATATAAACGTTTAAATTTCATGGCGGGTTGATGGTGATTCCCAAACATAGTTGGTTCCCGTTTTATCTCTATTGTCACAATAAATTGGAGTTTTGCGCTGGTTTAGAAAAGAAAAAACAAATAATTTTAAGTTTCTTAACCAAATTTTATTAAAATTTTAAGTTTTGTTAAGTGCATTCGGAGTAGGTTAGGGTGAGTGAGATTCGGATGAATTCAAGCGGTCTTAAGAGCAGATAGGGTGAGTTAGACCGGAAGCGATCGCCTCCTGTTTGAGTCTCTTTTGCGGATGTCATACTCGTTATTTATCCTACTAAAACAATCCCAATTCAACGGAATTTCCCGATCACTTACAATAAAGTTTTCTCGAATTGAGGAGTGGCTTTTTTCAAGAAAACCCAAGTTTGCGCAGAAACTTGACCATTGATAATGATGGTTGCTTCAGGATATTGTAGATTAATATCCCCTTGAAAATTTTTAACCGCTGCTTCAGTTTTGGGAACAAAGGTTCCATTAACCCCCGTCTTGCCCAAATCATATCCCATGTTTAATAAAATTTTTTGAATCTCTTTAACCTCTTCCCCTTGACTTCCCCGCTTTAATATCCGGTGTTCTAACATGATTATGCCTCCAACTTTTTCTAAAAATTTGATAAAATTCCCAGCAGATTCTCCCCGGGGTGTGTTTCGGTCCACAAATCGGACTCCTACCTATTTAGAGGTAGTTTAGCCCCATTTTCAGTAGGTCTCCCACTATCCCCGGATATAGTTTAGTGATGAAATCTTCGGGTGTTGCTACAGTTGGGACGAGACCCACCGCACGCAGCGTGTGAACAAAGTTTTGAGTCATTCGTACTCAAAGAGGTCAATTAATCCACCTCATTGCTGTTTTGCGCTTATCCATCGGGAAATGCCGGAGACGATGACGAATCAAGGGTTTCCAGCGAACCTCAGATGTTCAACCCTGGAGCAATCTCTGGAATTGCAAAAAATTCAACAGACGACGGATTCACCTTTGTATTAAAATATAGTTACCGCATCGTCTTTGATGATGAGTCAGCTCCCCTAAAAATCCCTTTTCTGATAAATATCGAGTTAGAGTAAAAATTAGCAAAAATTATTAATCTAAAAAACGATGAATTTGCAAGGAATTGAAGCTGGAATGACCACCTTAGTGATTTCCGGAAATATTATATTAACCAGTTTATGCCAACTCTTGGCAATCTTAGTGATTGGCTTGGGGGTGACCCGAGCTTTAATCATTTTTATCAAAGATGCTCTCTTTAAACCCCACACAATGGAAGCCTTTCAACGTAGCCGATTAGTGATGGGATATTCGTTCTCTTTGGGTCTAAGTTTCCTAATTGGTGCGACAATTTTAAAAACAATGATTTCTAGTCAATGGGATGATATAGCGCGTTTGGTCGCGATTATTGCGGTGAGAACCGTCTTAAATTATTTGTTACTTCAGGCGATCGCAAAAGCTACCCCAGAAGTGAGCAGTCCGATTCAAGCATAAAATGCAGTTCCTTTGACTTTTGGAGTGTCGAAGGCGATCGCCTCTTGACCAACAAGGATTCTTTATAGAAGCAATTTTAGGAGGCGATCGCCGGTTTCTTGAGAAGGATTCCAGATGTAGTATTTCATCCAAAATATCTGCGATAAAAGCTGCTATAATGATAAGCAGCTTTTTATGGACTGGATAACTTCTCCGGGTTTGGTGCTAGTAATTTATATCACAAGTTGTGGCGGCCCATTCTGCAAGTTTTTCAGCAACAAAGACACTAAGTTTGTAAGAACCATAGGCTGTAACTGCTGTGCCGCCTGTCAATAATCCCGCCATAACTAATGGTCCACCTACGGCAGATGTAACAACGGCTGTTGCAGCTGCACCTGTAGCACCACTCCCTAGCACACTAGCTAGAGTTGTTGTCAACCCACCTAAACCGAGTTGTGAAACTGCAGAAGCTATACCGGCATAACCTGCTAAATTTCCTGCACCTGCTGCCGAGGCGGATGTAATCGTATGGAATAATAGCAATGTAGTTCCAGCACCTTCTTCGATTGCAGACCAACTTGAGGTATCTATTCCATTGTTCATATCTCGATAGGCTTTGCAGATTGTGTCCGGAGTAGCACTCAAGAAATTTTTGGCCTGATTACGAGCTTTAGAATTTAGGGCTGTAGAAGTAATGTTTTGAAGAATTATTGACATTACTTTATAGCTTTCACCATACTTGCTTTCCAGCTTTTTTTTGGTAATCTTCTGTAACTCATCCCCATATTTGGAAGCGTCAGCAACCAAGCCTTGAAGATCTGCCACTAATTGTTCTTTACTGAAATGGCTTTGTAGATTATTTTTTTGAGAAGATACAAAATCTTTGACTACTTGCTGTTTTTCAAGAATTTTATCCAAATCTTCAAGCATTTGTTCCCGAGTTGGCAAGTTTTTCTTGAAAAAATTGCGCGAACTATCCATGACATTTTGGCTAGATTTGACTCCTTCTGAAATAAGATGCTTGATTTGAGTTTCATTCGGAAATCGCTCTAGCAAACCCAGGCTTATCAAATCAACAGGTTGAGGGATAGGTACTTGAAGAGTCATCCCTGTTGATAACTGTGGTATTTTAAAGGCTTCAGACTGGGCTAATGCCGTAGCAGTAAAAAATGCTCCTAGCTGAATAGTAAATGCTACAATCAGGGTAAAGACTGCTACGATTTGTCGAGTGGTTTTGTTCATGATCGGTCTTGATTGAATTACTGAATGAACTAGTTATATAGCAAAGCCATCAAGATCTCAGGCCAATAGGTAGGTATAGCGAATCTGATCGTCAACGACAAGCGCACGCTTCATACTATACCTAGGTGAGAAGACTGAAATCCGTTGTTCAATTTCTGCAATGCTTACTATCCCTGGATCTTTACAAGGGTAGTTGAAAATTTCGGTTCGTTAGTGAGAGGGCTTAATCTCAGGCAATTCGCTGGGAGCGAGAATCCCTTCTTCGGCATATCGGGGTTGATGGCTGTGATTATTCCCTGGGTTTGGTTGGTTTTGATTCATTGTAGAAAATCCTCGCTCAGAATACAAGCTGAATCGCTTGGTTATGCCGAGGTTTATAGGCGCACTGTCCAGATTTTCGTAGATTCCAGCCTTTGACGAGAATGATAAGCAGCCGATCGCCTATGTTAGCCGTGAACCCAGCGATAAGACGCTGGCATCCTAATCAGCTTTCAAAAACCCCACTCTTGGGAGTCTCTCTATTTTTTATATTACCTCCCAATTTTACTGTTGTTAGAAGTCGATCTAATTATTGATTATTTGTGGGTAGTTTTCAAGGTTTCTTTACAAAATTTATCATTGATTCCGGTCAGTACCAACTTTTCAGATATCTATCATCAACTGTTCCCTCTATCAGGGAATGTGATCGCAAATCGACTGGACTGCACTCAAGAATGGGTTTTTGAAAAGCTGAAAACCGCTTAGGGGGTTTAGTACAAAACTGAAAGACCGGGTTTCTGTCAACAATTGATGACAATCTGCTCCAATTTTGGTCAGCAACCCACTTTCTGGGCTTGTGAATTTCAGGCTGTAATAGGGTTAGAAGACAAAATTCTGCAATTGCAAATGGCAAGCGCAAGGTGGATGCGGAACGGGAATTACCGGCATTGGCAGTAGCGTATAGTCAGGCGATCCATTCATTCTAGGATTCCTAAGCGTTGCCGGAGGGGAGGAATCTCAGAAAGGGGTGTTGGGTTTACCGGCTGTGCGATCGCCCTAGGATGTGAGAGCGATCGCAACAGTGGATTTGGAGGCACT
The DNA here is from genome assembly GCA_965650385.1 of uncultured Oscillatoriaceae bacterium. GTDB lineage: Bacteria > Cyanobacteriota > Cyanobacteriia > Cyanobacteriales > Laspinemataceae > Laspinema. Next base: position 19,449 of record CBFGOM010000027.1, on the reverse strand, counting down.
CAGGAAACGGGATATGTTAGAATGGAAGGCTAAGTAAAATTTTTTAATTACAGGGTAGTTGTGTTAAAATAAAAGTCTCAATTAGCATCGGTCATCAGTTATGGGGAAGTTGAATTTGTGAAAAAATACAATAAAAAATTTGAATGTTTGCATGACTTTTGAACTGATTCTAATTAATTGCGTAATGGGTTTATAACTTAGGAGAAAATTGATGGGAATTGAACGACGAATGTCTCGGGATATTTTTGCGGCTACGGAGATTGTTGAACTGAAGCAGCCTTGTTTTACAAGTACGGGGGTGTTGTATCCGGGTCTTTATCCGGTGGGACAATTACCGGATGTGGCGTTTGAAATGGGGTTGGTGGATCGCGTTTATCCGGAACGGGGGAAGGCGGGGAAGGAGGAACAGCAGTCTCCCCCAGATGAGCCCGGGGGCAGTTGATGGGTTCTCTTTGATTTGGATAGATTTAGATAGGAGGTAGAGCCTTCAATTGGGCATTCCTAGGTATAACCTAAGAACGAGGATTGAGGGTTTTTTGATGTTTGGAGGATCTGCATCCTCCAAGTAGGCGGAGGTATTGTACTTTTAATTTTGATGAATAATGTCAACAAATCCTTATGATTGGATAGAAGAATCGCTCAGGACGATTCATCGGGCGAATTGGTATCGTTCGGTGCAAGAAATAACGGGAAATCCTGGGGCGATTGTACGGATTGATGGGCAAGAGTTGATTAATTTTGCGAGTAATGATTACCTGGGTTTAGCAGGGGATAGTCGGGTGATTGCTGCTGCAAGAGAAGCAACTCAATTGTATGGGACGGGGGCGACGGGTTCGCGGTTGATTACGGGGCATCGTCCGATTCATGGGGAGTTGGAACGGGCGATCGCCTCTTTGAAACAGACGGAGGATGCGATTGTTTTTAGTTCGGGTTATTTAGCGAATTTGGGAGCAATTTCAGCTTTGGTGGGGAAGCGGGATTTAATTCTGTCGGACCAATACAATCATGCCAGTTTGAAAAATGGGGCGATTCTGAGTGGGGCGACGGTTTTAGAGTATGAACATGGGGATGTGGATGGGTTGAAATTGCTGTTAGAATCCCATCGCAAGGCTTATCGGCGCTGTTTAATTTTGACGGATACAGTGTTTAGTATGGATGGGGATTTATGTCCTTTACCGGAGGTATTGGAGGTGGCAGAAATTTATGGCTGTATGTTGTTAGTGGATGAGGCACATGGTACGGGGGTGTTTGGGGACCGAGGTGCGGGGGCGGTGGAATATTTTGGCTGTACGGGGCGTGATTTGGTGCAAATGGGAACCCTGAGTAAGGCGTTAGGGAGTTTGGGGGGATATGTGGCAGGAACGGCGGCGTTAGTTGATTTTCTGCGAAATCGGGCGGGGAGTTGGATTTATACCACGGGACTTTCTCCGGCAGATACGGCAGCGGGGTTAGAGGCGATCGCCATTGTGAATCAGGAACCGCAACGACGCGCAAAGTTGTGGCAGAATGTCAAGTACCTTAAACAGGTGCTGGCGCAGAGTGCACCCTCGGTGGCATCCCGGTTACTGCCCTCAGAATCCCCGATTCTGTGTTTGCAAGTCCCTGATGCTGAAACGGTTTTAGCTGTGGGAGAGGGGCTCAAAGCTGCTGGTATTTTAGTGGGTGCTGTCCGTCCCCCGACGGTTCCAACTAGTCGGATTCGGGTAACGGTGATGGCAACCCACGAAAAAGCTCACTGTGAGCGACTTGTGGAAGGGTTGCAGTCTCTCTTAAAATCCTGATGAACCGAACGCTAAATGCTGTTTTTTCTGCTTTGGGACTGACGATCGCCTTGATGGGAGGTCCAGTAATCTTGCCGATGTGGGCGGTCCCGGAGGCAATTGCGCAAACTCGCCCTCAAGATTTCTTGACAGAGGGGGTGCAGAAATTAGAGGCGGAAGATTACGAGGGGGCGATCGCAGATTTGACCCGGGCGATCGAGTTAGATCCCAAGTTTGCGGATGCTTATACAGCCCGAGGAATTGCTCGTCACCGGAGTGAGGACTATGTGGGTGCGGTGGAAGATTTTACAGAAGTGCTAGAAATCCAGCCGGAAAATAGTCAGGTTTATGGGTTGCGGGCTTTAGATTATTTATACTTACAAGAGTATCAGGCGGCGATCGCTGATTTTAATCGGGTGATTGAGGAGAATCCCCAGGATGCCGATGCCTATATGCTGCGGGCAGAGGCACAGACGGAACTAGGGGAGTTTGAACAAGCGATTCGAGACTACAACCGGGCGATCGCACTGGCACCGGATAACCCCACTTTTTATAGAAGACGGGGGCAAAGTCGCGCCCGCAGTGGGGATTATCCAGGAAGTATCGAAGATTTTAATCGGGTCATTCAACTCGATGGGAATGATGCTCTTGCTTATGTGTTTCGGGGAAATGCGTATGACGATCGCGGGGAGAGTGAAGCTGCCCTTGCCGATTACGAGAAAGCGTTGGAACTGGACCCGACGTTAGCGCAAGCCTATTATAATCGGGGGATTACTCGACGGCGATTGGAAGATTATCGCGGGGCGATCGCGGATTATACGAAGGCGATCGAGATTAATCAGAATGATGCAAATTCCTACTTAAATCGGGGGGTAGCTTATGCTTTACTGGAAGAATTTCCCAATGCGATCGCAGACTATACCCAAGCCCTGCGGTTTAATCCCAACTTAGGAGAAGCCTACTATAATCGCGGGCTGACTTACCAACGGATGGGAGACTCACAATCAGCACGAGCCGATTTTCAACAAGCGGCACAACTCTATCAACAACAAGGATTGACAGCGAAATATCAAGATGCAATCAAGGCAATTGAAAATCTCACTCAGTAATTGAATATTCCTTGAAAACAGGGGCAAACCCATGAGGAATTGTGCGAAAAATTGGGATAACTTTTCTCAAAACATCGGGCAAGGAGAGGCGCATCTCTATTCCGAAGTAAACTAGAACGGTCAACCTATTGGCAAAAGCAATGAAGGCAATCGATGCGGCAATGGAACAGCCGCCCAGTCCCCCTCGACTGGGCGATCGCATTGGCAAGGTTTTGATTATTGCGTACAAAGAACCGACGGAGTTGCTAGAGAAGACGTTGCGAGAAGAAGGGTTAACCCCGGAAGTCATGCGACAAGCAGAAAATCCAGCGATGCAGGACTTTTCCCCGAGTTATCGCTGTTTGCTCAACCATCGTTCAGCCTGGGAAAAAGCGTTGAGGGAACCGCAACCCACCTTAATTGTAGAAGCCGATTTTGTGCCCGTGCAGGGATTTGGACAACTGCCCTTATCTTTTCCTGGCGATCGCACCGATCTGGGAATTGCGTGGCTTTATACTTGTGCACCGCAAATTTATAGTGTCTCGCCAGAAGGCTATGCCGAGGGATTTTCTACTGCAATGGTGGCTTATATTATCACGAATCAGAGTGCTGAGTATTTAATCCAACTGGCCGAGAAAATTAAAGATGAAATTGGGCCGAACAATTACTCCGCTTGGGATTCAGGAATTGATAAGTTTCTACGCCAACATAAATTTAAAAATTATGTGCCGTTTCGCAACTATGGAGAACATGGGGGACGTCCGAACCCGGAACATCGTCAAAATCAACTGAGTTCCAGCCATCGTGCTGATGTGCTGTATGGAAAACTAGCTTTTTTACCGATGTATGCCGGTGAAGCTCAAGAGGGAACATTGAAGTGTTTGGGAGTCCGACTCCAGGCGCGTCTTAAAGGAATCGGGCGTTTGGTAACGGGACGATATATCCGGTTGCCGGTCCTGAAACAGTCGAGTGTTCCAGGTAGACTGTTGAGTTTTGCCATTCGTAGACACTTGACCCCCCGATTGTAGGAATCATGGGCTTTCTTTTCGGGTAAAGTATGGGCGTAGGGGGACCAGAAACCCGATTGTCTGCACCTTGACTGTACTGCTGAACTGCAGCACCCGTCTGAAAAACCGGGGATTTTCCCCCCTAAACCCGTCGCGATCGCCCCCCCGGCAATTTTTGGAAACTACGTTAGGGTGAAAATAGCGTCTATTGTTTTTCCTATTGAATTGTGATGTTCTTAAAACCTGTATTGGTATCCCTGACGGCGATCGCCCTTGTGATCGGATTGAGTGCCTGTGCCAACAGTCCCAATAGCCAAACCTTAGAACGGACTTTTGCTGCGGATCCGTTGCTGGAAGAGAATGAACAAACTCCGGTGACACCGCCTCCGCCTCCCGAGCCCGCCTTAACGGGAGTGGAAGCCCCCTCGGAACTTCCCCAAGATTTTCCCGACTCCCTCCCCCCCTATCCTAATGGGGAGTTTGTCCGGACGATCTCCCCGAATGAGACTCCTGAATCCACCGAAGCGGATGCGGGGGTTGTCACTCTCTGGCAAACTTCAGACAGTCCCGAACAAGTGCTGAACTTTTATAAACAACAGTTTAATCAGGGGAATTGGGAAATTGTCCCCCCAGGGAATCAAACCGGGACCCCGCCGAGTTTGGTAGCGCGTCAAGGACTGGATTTGCTGGTGAATATTGACGTCGAACCACAAATTGGGATGGGAGAAACTCCTCCAGAGAGGTTAGAATTTCTGATTAGCTATGTTCGCTCCAATCCAGCGCAAACCACCGGAGAAACCCCCGGATCTCAACCCTCCAAAACGATCGCCATTGAAGCCGCAACCCCGGTTTCTCCACCCGCCTCGGAACCCTCGGCAACCGCTGTCACCCCTACTGTACTCGAAAAGGTTCCGGAACAGTTGCGACCCTATCTGCGCGACTTAGAAAAAATGGGCATTGCGATCGCCCAACCCAGTGGCAATACCACCGCTAATGCCACCGAATCTCCCCTAGATCTTAACCAGGGGATTACTCGCAGGCAATTTGCGCGATGGTTGTTAGAAGTCAATAATAAAATCTATGCCAACCAACCGGGAAAACAAGTCCGATTAGCACCAACCACGGCTAAAGCAGCTTTTACGGACGTCACCGCTACTCATCCCGATTTTCCCGTCATTCAAGGATTAGCAGAAGCGGGGATTATTCCCAGTGCATTGAGTGGGGAAAGTAGCGCCACTACCTTTCGTCCTGATGCCATTGTCACCCGAGAACAATTGCTCTTGTGGAAAGTCCCGTTAGATATTCGCAGCACTTTACCCAGCGCAACAGTGGATGGGATTAAGGAAAGTTGGGGGTTCCAAGATGCGGGTAAAATTGACCCCAATGCGCTGCGTGCGGTGTATGCCGATTATCAGAATGGGGAACGGTCAAATATTCGCCGTGCTTTTGGTTATACCACCTTATTTCAACCTAAAAAAGAGGTGACGCGGGCTGAAGCGGCGGCAGCGTTGTGGTTTTTTGGGCTACAAGGGGAAGGAGTAACAGTACCGGATGCAATGGCAAATTCTAGTCCCGGAACACCGTAAACGCGATCGCCTCAATTTGCTCTTTTAGGGAGGAAGCGATGGGGTAAACATTAGAAGGCAACTCGCTTTTTGTACCACCTGATCGGATATCATACGGAATCCGGAACTTGCGGGTCTGCTGCAACCGATACCCAAGGGGGTACGGTTACAGGGACAAATCCCGAATTTAGCAGGGCCTGAGCATCGGTGCTGAGGGTGGCTAAAGAAAAAACAGACCGTTAAAAACCGGATTGGGGATCCTTTTCTAAACACTGTGCAACTCCCTGGAGGTAGGGACTTTCAATGAATACAACGGCCCACAGGACTGATTTTCTCAATCAACTCTTGTCTTCCCGATTTAATTACTGGTTTGGATATGTCGCGAACCTTAGCCTGGTGGGCTGGTTTGGTAGCCATGTGGTAGCGGATGGACGAGGGTTAGTCTCTTTACCAGAAGCTGTGTTATGGGCGATCGCGGCTTATTTAACCTGGTGTTTAGCCGAGTACCTGACCCATCGCTATCTCTATCATAGGTTGACCCTTGTTCGGATGGGTCACAACCTTCACCACGAAAATCCCCAGTCTTTATTAGGGATACCTTGGTATCTCACGACGCTGGTGATCCTCGGAATTTTCCACGGTTTAGCTTTGGTCTGCGAACCGGCTAGACTGGGCCTGTTTATGGCATTTTTTTGGCTATTTTATATGCTTTACTGTTGGGTTCACCACTGCATCCATCATGTTCGGTTTAAAAATCCCTTCTTGCGATCGCTGCAAAAACATCATGTTTTGCATCATGTCCGGCCCGATCTCAATTTTTCGATTCTGATGCCAGTATTGGATACGCTTTTGGGTACTCGCTATCAAAAGCCTGAACGAATAAAATGAAAGGGAGAGTACCCTCTCACAGAGATAGCGTCTTTGTAAAGAGTCCTGATAAAAGTGAGTCAACGCTTATCAGTCGGTCAAAAATTTTGGAGGTTATTCTTAACCACGGTTTTGGTAATCTTTGTGGGATGGATTCCCGTTCAAATTGCGATCGCCCGCCTGTTCGTCCCGCTTCCAGAAGCAATTGTCGTTCTGGCCGGAAATCCCAACCGCATGACCTTTGCAGCCCAATTTTGGCAGCAACAACCCCAGTTAGATATCTGGCTGTCGGGAGTTAAGGTGGATAATCCGCGCAATCGCCGCATTTTTCAGAATGCAGGAGTGCCGGAATCTCAACTCTATTTTGAAGTGCGATCAACGGATACGGTGACCAATTTTACGGATATGCGTGAGGAGTTGGTTGCCCGGGGTCTGCGCCATGTGTATGTAATCACATCGGATTATCACATTCGCCGATCTTGGGCGATCGCCTTGTTTGTATTCGGCAGTCGCGGGATGATCATCACCCCAATTGCCGTACCGTCTCAGGGGTTTCCTGCCGAGTCTCCGGGGCGAGTTCTTCGCGACTGCTTACGTTCAATTCTGTGGATTTTTACCGGATATTCTGGGGCAGATCTCAATCCCGATTTGCCCTAAATTTTGGGGAAACAGACTTCACGAGGAAGTGATCACCAAACTGTAGGAAAATAGCAGGAAAAATCCTAGGTAAATCCCTATGTCAGTGTTAGACTACGATCGCTTATTTGACACCATTGAAACCTTAGTGTTGCATCATTCGCCCAGTGGGGATGAAGGGGAGATTGATCGCTGGTTATTGAAGCGATTTCAAGAAATTGGGGTAGAGGTGTGGCAGGATGCCGCCGGAAATGTGATTGCCAAAACTCCGGGACGTCCGGGAGGGAAGTCTCTTGCCATTACCGGACATAAGGATGAAATCGGGGCCATCGTCAAAACCATTGAACCCACGGGACGAGTGCAAGTCCGCAAATTAGGCGGTTCCTTCCCGTGGATTTATGGGGAGGGAGTGGTAGATTTTTTAGGCGATCGCCAGGTTGTCAGTGGCATCCTCAGTTTTGGGTCCCGTCACATTTCCCACGAATCCCCCCAACAAGCATTCCAAAAAGATAAGCCCCTCAATTGGGAAGATGCCTGGGTGGAAACCAAATGCACTCCTGAAGCATTAGCCGAGGCAGGGGTACGTCCCGGGACACGCATGGTGGTCGGCAAACATCGCAAAAAACCCTTGCGGATGGGGGATTATATCGCCAGTTACACCCTGGACAATAAAGCCTCTGTGGCCGTTCTGTTAGCCCTCGCGGAAACCGTGAAAAATCCTCCGGGGGATATTTATTGGGTGGCATCGGCGAAGGAAGAAGTGGGGGCAGTGGGGGCCTTGTATTTTACCAACCGCCAACGGTTGGATGCGCTAATTGCCTTAGAAATTTGTCCCATCGCCCCGGAATATCCCATCGCGGAGGGGGAAGTACCCGTCTTGCTGTCTCAGGATGGATATGGAATTTACGATGAAGGGTTGAATCGGGAGATTCGGCAGGCGGCAGAAGAAGAGGCGATCGCCTTGCAACTGGCAACCATTAGCGGATTTGGCAGTGATGCTTCCATCGCCATGAAATTCGGTCATGTGGCCCGGGCCGCCTGTTTGAGCTTTCCCACCCAGAATACCCACGGCTATGAAATTGCGCATCTCGGTGCGATCGCCAACTGCATTCGCATTCTCCAGCGTTACTGCCTCCAGGAATAACCCCGATTAGGATGCTCAGGGATGGCAGATTTCTCAGGTCCCATCCCCTGATTGAGCCCCCCTCATGGCGAAAGCGGAACTAAATCAAAAAAAATAAACGCTCAAACCCTTATTCCGTAAGCACTTGCAGCAATTTACTGAAAAATCCTAAAATTTTTTTGAAAAAGGGGTTGACAATACTAGGCTGCCTGATTAATATATAAAAGGTGCTGAGGGCAAGCGACAAAAACGCAAAGACGACCTCAACAAAGCACGAAACACCTGCCCCCATCGTCTAGAGGCCTAGGACACCTCCCTTTCACGGAGGCGACGGGGATTCGAATTCCCCTGGGGGTATTATACCGCAGTGCGGCAAGATTAAAAAGGAACTTCATGAAACATGAGGTTCCTTTTTTAATGGCACAATATTAAGTGAGGGAAAACGTAACTCCCCCGATATTCAAGGTTAATAACTGGGATTCGAGGTAAATTTTTGACAGTTGTGCCAATAGATCTGCGCTACTTTATCCTCGGGATTTTGGTCCAAACAGGCTTGAAACAGGGACGCAGCCTCTACCCAACGCTCCATTTGATACAGCGATCGCCCTTGGGAAAAGAGATCTAGGGTAGCGAATTTACCCGCTTTAACCTCCGGCGAATCCGCATCAAACACCTCATACACCGTCACCAATTCTGATTTCCCCTTCACTTGAACTCGGGCGATCGTGCGAATCGCATAATCTGAGGGATTTTTCAACCGTAAAAACGTATGGTGGGTAATTAACAGCGATACCCCATAATTTTTCGTCAAACTTTCCACCCGAGAGGCTAAATTCACCGCATCACTAATCACCGTCCCATCCATCCGATTCTCCCCGCCAACCGTCCCCAACATCAAATCCCCCGTATTGATTCCTACCCCAATTTGAATCGGAGGATAGCTGGACTTAGCGCGGTCTAAATTGTAATCTTTAAGGCGATTTAACATCGCCAGACCCGCTTTAACCGCATCATCAGCATCGCCACCAAACAGCGCCATAATCGCATCGCCGATAAACTTATCAATAAATCCCTGATTGTCCAGGATTGCGGGTTCCATCCGAGATAGATAGGAATTAATAAATTTAAAATTTTCCTCCGGCGTCATCGTTTCAGAGAGGGTGGTAAAATCACGAATATCCGTAAATAAAATTGACATCTCTTTTTGCACCGCATCTCCCACTTTCACATCGACCAGACTGTCATATCCGAGGAACGAGAGAAATTGATCCGGTACAAATCGTTGGGCGGCTTCAGTTAAAGCTTCTTCTGCATCGAGTGCTTCTTGCAATTGAGTGTTCAATTCCGACAAATCCGCCAGCAACCGTTCCCGTTCCCGTTCAGCGGTTTTGCGTTCGGTAATATCCTGAAATGCAACGATCGCATAGAGAATATTTCCTTTTTCATCATAGATAGGTGTTCCCCGACTTTCAATGGGAATAACCTTCTCACCTTGATGGATTTCAATATTGTCCAGGATTGTCGTTTCCCCGCGCAACGCCCGCACGATAGAGAGTTCCTCCGGGGGGTAAATCTCGTTAGTTCCGGCGCGATACAGTTGATAAACCTCCGAGATTTGTTCCGTCGTAGCATTTGGTGCAACGCCTTTCCCCAGCAATTCTTGCGCCATGCGGTTGACATATTGGGGTTTCCCCTGGGGATCGACTGCCCCGACTCCCACAGGCATCGCTTCTAAAAATTGCGCTAATCGGCTTTCACTGGCGCGGATTTCTGCATAGAGTTGGGCATTTTCAATGGCGATCGCCGCTTGTGCCGAAAGCAGTTTCACCACTTCCACTCGTTCTGCGGTAAAAGCATCGGTTGTGAGATTATTCTCCAAATAGGCAATACTGATCAGTTGTCCGCGATCGATCAGGGGAACGCATAAAATTGACTTAGGTTGAGTGCGTTCAATATAAGGATCATTAGTAAATTTGCCCTCTTGAGTGGCATGATTTAAAACAACGCTTTCCTTCGTCCGGGCGACATAATTGACAATCATGGATGACAGATCCGGGCTATGGTCTACAGGAATCGATTCCAAGACGGTAATATGTTCAGTTGCTACGCCTCCCGATGCTTCCACCCGCAATTCTTCTTTGTCCTTTAAAATCAAACAGCCTTTTTCTGCTCCCGTATTTTCCAGCAGGATATTCATTAATTTGACTAATAAATTTTCCAGCAAAATTTCTCCGGCTAGCGCATTCGTTGCTTTTAAAATAGTGGCTATATCAAGGAACTGCCTTGAACTTTTTCCGGGATTAGAAATTGTATTTTGAAAATCCACGGTGGTTAGGCTATTAGACCGGAGTAACTGAGGATAGGTTTCATCTAAGTGTTTAACTTTGCGAGTTGCTCCCCATCGCAAATACCAATATCTGGATTCTTGTAAATAGGCTTTAGCAGTTAATTCTCTCCCATTCCCTAGATAAAATTTTGCAGCCAGTTCATAAGCCAGTGCGACTTCATTTGTATAGTCCTGTTCTTTGGCGCCAGCAATAGCAATTTCATAAGCATTCAGGGCTTTAAGTTCTTCTCCCAAGATTCTATACTGTTCAGCTTTTACTAAATCAAATTTGTGCTGATAATTCATGGGAGCACTGCGGGCAAATTTCCCAAGTTTCTGTTGATTAGCTGAAACTCTTTTTAAAATTTGTTTAGTTTTTTTAGGGTCACTGCCTGTACTGGAGGAAAGGCAGTTTTCTAGCTGTCTCAACTGAACTAATGAATCATAAAAATAGAAAATTGGCACGAGAATCATCCCTCGCACCCCAGATAAATAGCGTTGAGTCAGTTCGGACCATTCCTGGAGGCAGTCGCTTTCCTCGAACAGATAACCTAAAATTAACTTATTTAGATAAAGATAAGCTAAACAATTAATATCATTGGCTTCTTGATGAATAGGCAGCATTGTTTCTTCATTATAAGATTCCCCTTTTAATACTGAAGGATTCTCAGGATTTCCAATTAAATTTAAGACTATCTGTCGATACAATTCGTTTTTTTGTAAAGGACTCTTTTGTTTTAGCTTCAATAATTCTGTACTGTATAATGCCATCTCTCGTTCTAGTTCGCTCAGTTCTTTTCCAATAAAGTAAGAGTGAATCGAATAGACATAAATACCATAAGGACCATATTGTAAATCTCCAGTTTCTAGCCCGATCGCATAGGTTTCAAGTAAGGGGTTTAAGGTTTGCCGGATATGGGCCTTGCAGGGCATTAAAAAGCAATTGACAATATAAATCGTCTTGGCTTTATTTTTTTTATCATTTAATTGGTCTAATAACCGGAGTGATACCTCACCCAATTGATGGCTCATTTCAAAATCGGCCATGAGGGCCGTTAAAAAAGTAGCATAAATAGCATAAGCATGGGGAGATTCCGAGGTGTTTCCATATTTAACCGATAGTTCAAACTGTTTAAATCCTAACAGCGGAGAAAGAGTAGGAAAGGCAACATAGGCAGCCGCTGCAATATTGGATAAAATTCGCATGGCTGCTTGGATGTTGCGATCGCTCATGGGTGGAAGGTTGAGCAAATCCTGGGGCTGTTTTCCCACAAATAGCAATTTAGAATAAATCAGGGCTTGCAATCCATGAAATTTGCTGGGCTTTTTGGGAAACTTTATACCCAATAACTTTAAGACTTGTAAAGCCGTGTTAATAGCTTCTATGGCTTGGTTTTGGGATTTATTGGCTTGAATTTTTACTTCATAAACTTTAACTTTATCCATTAAATTATTGGCCCGATGTAGCACTATATCCGCCCACTGCTGCATCACGGCAAATTCGCCACAGAGATAAGCCGCTTCTGCCGCTTCTACATAGAGGGAAACTGTCAGTTCATAGTCAGTCTGCCAACTTGATTCGGCTAAAAGTTCTAAACCCGCTTTTAAATAATTGAACGCCGGTTGATAGGCGGCAGAAGCTTTAGCTTTTTGACCGGCCCTGAGATTCAACTGCGCGAGTTCATGGCGTTTAAACGGGTCCTGAATCAGGGCTTTTCCTTTATTTAAGGCATTGACCATCTCAAACAGTTTTTCCTCCTGTTGCTGTGCTGGTGTGTGCTGCAACAGCAGGTAACCGACTTGGTGATGAATGGCTATTTTTTCAGCATCAGGAATTAAACTATAGGCTGCTTGCTGAATGCGATCGTGAACAAATTTATATTCTCCTCGCCAATTGCGGCAATTCCCTTTTTGAACGACTCTATTCCGGGTAGAGGGGGGTAAGTTTTCTTCCACTCCGATTCCCCAATCTCCCACCGGACTTAGGGGTAAGACTAGCCCTTCAGCGATCGCAAAATGCAGGCTTGAGGCGGTTTTTCGGGGAGAGGTTTCACAGACTAAAGCCAAGGTTTTTAAAGAAAATTGATTTCCCAGACAAGCTGCGCGTTTCAAAATAGTTTGAGCTTCTTCGGGCAATTTTTGAATTTTGCCCGCCATGAGTTCAACCACATTTTCACTGAAATCCTGGGATTGAATCTGCTTTAAATCCCACTGCCAAACTCCTTGTTCATAGTCAAAAGTTAAGAGTCCTTCAGTATAGAGAGATTTTAAAAATTCTGTTAGAAAAAAAGGATTACCACCTGTTTTATCAATGACCAGTTCCGCGAGGGGTTGGGCACGTTCACTTTCACAGTGCAGGGTATCGGCAATCAAAGTTGTGACCGTTGGTAACCCTAATGGGGTGAGAAAAATCTCGTTAACCGTTGCGCCACTGTCCCGAATTGCGGTAATAGTCCGCATCAAAGGATGAGCCGCATTCACTTCATTATCGCGATAGGCCCCGATGATAAATAAGCCTGATTCTGATCCATTGAGCAACATTTGGATCAGGTCTAGGGAGGCGCGATCGGCCCATTGTAAATCATCCAAAAAAATGGCTAGGGGATGGGTGGGAGTGCTAAAAATTTTAATAAACTTTTGAAATACTAACCGAAAGCGATTTTGCGATTCCGCTGGAGGCAGGGTGGGAACTGGCGGGTGACTGCCCACAATCAATTCCACAGCGGCGATCGCCTCAATAATCACTTGAATATTCGCCCCCAATTGAGCAGAAAGTTTCTCTCGCCATTCCTGGAGTTTAGCTTCTATTTCCGTTAATAATTGCTCTACCAACTCAGTAAAAGCTTGGATCAATGCACTATAGGGAATATCCCGCTGATATTGGTCAAATTTACCTGAAATGAAATATCCCTTTTTTTCGGTGAGGGGTTTATAAATTTCATGAACAATAGCAGATTTACCAATGCCGGAATAGCCAGAAATCAGCATCATTTGACTCGGGGAATTTTCTCCCCCAGCGGCAACGCTATCAAAGGCCATGAGTAAGGTAGCAATTTCTGATTCCCGGCCATACAGCTTTTGATGAATATGAAATTTATCAGAAATATCTTGACAGGCTAAGGGAAAATCTGATAAAGTTTTCGTAGTTTGTAGCTGATCAAAGCACCGTTCTAAATCGGCTTTAAGCCCCCGAGCACTTTGATAGCGATTTTCAGCGGTTTTTGCCATCAACTTGAAAATAATACTCTCCAGAATAGGTGGAAGGGATGGATTAATTGCCTGGAGAGAAACTGGTTGTTTTGCAATGTGAAAATGTACCCATTCTAAGGGTTCTTCGCTTTCAAAGGGTAGGCGATTTGCCAGTAATTCATAAAAAGTGACCCCTAAAGAATAAAAATCAGTTCGATAATCGATCGCCCGATTCATCCGTCCCGTTTGTTCGGGAGAGAGATAGGGTAAAGTGCCTTCTAAAAGGTTAGGATTGTTGAAGGTTGGGTTTTCCCGAGATAAAATAGTTGAAATGCCAAAATCAATAATTTTTACCTGTCCGGTTTGTGGATTTAAAACAATATTAGCGGGGTTGATATCCTTGTGAATAATATGAGCTGCATGAACCTGCTCCAAACAGTCCGCGATTTGAATAGCAATGGGGAGAAATTCTTCTAACGTTAAGCAGCGATCGCCTTTCCATTGGGCAAGAGATTTCCCGCCGAAATCCTCGAAGATAATCAGGGGGGTATTTTGCACCATCTCCAACTGAAGTGAGATTCCCACCCCCTCTAGCTGAAGATTGTGAGTAATTTCATATTCTTGTTGATAGCGGCGGAGTTCTTCCGGAGTGGGATAATCCTGCTTCAGCAGCTTGAGGATCACGGGTTGCTGATCCGCCAAGCGAACCCCTCGATAAACCGTTGAGTTGTGACTTTCGTAAATGAGGTCGAGAATTTGGTAGCCTGGAATCATGACGATCGCCGTTGGTTTTCTCTATAGGTTATCAATCGTTGAGGAGGCTCACAGAAGTTTCTCACATTAAAACCCAAAGTTTTAAGGAAGAGTTCCCCATTAAGCACCCAAATCCATCAACAAACGGCCAATTTTTCTCTCAAGTATCCGAAAAACCGAACACTCTCAGATAAAATACCCCGCCTCAGTTTCCGGCAAGCACCTGATCTCGCTTTGGGCGGGAGTGGGAAACTCCCATTTGGCTAACCCTATGTTATCCGATCCGTTCCAGAGAATCTATGGAAATGCCCATGAACCACAACCCCCGCAACACAAGGGACTGATTTCCACGGGGGGAAAGGGAAAACCGTACAGCAATGCCGTGAATGCACCCAAATATGTCTGTTAACCGTCTGTTTCCTATCTTCAGGGAAGCAGAGTCCGGCTGTTTTTGGCTATTCTGAGAGGCTATCAAACTTTTCCTGAACCGATAGTTTAAGTAGAGAGTGCAGGAAGATTAAACCCGTCACACCCGAGAGGATAAAGAAGGCGATCGCCCCCCCGGGATAGGTCCCAATTAACAGGACTGCACCCGCCACCAGAAAAAAGCCACTAACGCAGGCATAAATCAAACTTTTAATCCCTAAATTCACCCGTTTCAGGAGGCGATCGCTTTCCAAGGACCGAACGCGAAATTCTATCTCCCCCCGTTCAATCCGTTGTTCCATCCGCCGCAGAATTTCCCCTTGTCTGGGTTGTTGTAATCGATATTGGACAAATTCTCGGGCCTGTTGCGTCAGTCCACTAATTAGACTCGTTTTACCTCGGGCCATTGTCACTCGGCGGATAAAGGGTTTAGCACAAGCAACCGGATTATATTGAGGGTCTAAGGTTCGGGCAATTCCATCAAGGGTGGTCAGGGATTTGAGAATAAACGTCATTTGGGCCGGTAAGCGAAAGGGTTGCTGTTGAAACATCGCATACAACTCGCCGCGCAGTTCTCGTAATGCCCTGATTTCTAGGGGTTTTTCGGTGAAATTTTCTAATAAAAACGTAATCATTCGGCGCACGGGTTTCATATCCGGAACCGGGACAACTAAACCCATTTCAATTAAGCTTGCCAGAACGGCTTCTGTATCTTTTCTTAAAACTGCAAAGAAGGTGCGAATCATCCGGTCCTTCGCCAGAGATTTCATTTCTGCCATCATGCCAAAGTCATAAAAGATGATACTGCCTTCGCGATTGACCGCCATATTTCCCGGATGGGGGTCGGCCTGAAAGAAACCATCTTCTAAGAGTTGTTTCAGATAACAGCAAATTCCCAGGATATTGACTTGTTTGACATCAATGCCACAGGATTCTAAAGTTTGGCGATCGTTAATTTTGATCCCCGGTAAATATTCCATCGCTAAAACCTTGCGACTGGTGTAGCGCCAATAGATTTTAGGAACGATGATATTAGAGTAATCTTTAAAATTGTCGCGAAAGCGATCGGCGTTTTTGCCCTCTTGAACATAATCGATTTCTTGAGAGAGAAAATTAACAAATTCCTGATAGATTTCTTGGAGTTCGTATTTGCGAGTCCAGGGAAAAAAGCGATTGCAAATTTTCACGAGGTCTTGCAACGCTTGAAAATCGAGTTGAAATAACTTTTCTAACCCGGGACGTTGGACCTTGATCACCACATCTTCCCCGCTATGGAGGCGAGCTTTATGAACTTGACCCAGACTGGCAGCGGCGATGGGGAATTCGTCAAAATCGCGAAAGAGGGAGTAGAGGGAGTTGCCGAGTTCCGATTCAATGACTGCGATCGCCTCAGCAGAACTAAATTCTGGGACCTGATCCTGCAACGTTGCTAAGGCTTTGACGTATTCTTTCGGGAGAATATCCGCTCGGGTCGAGAGGGCCTGACCAATTTTAATAAAGGTTGGGCCTAAATCTAAGAGGGTTCCCACCAACCATTCCGCCCGTCGATAGCGGTGATGGGGGGCATTCCGAGCCACCTTGCTATCCCACCACAAATAGAACATCAACTGGGCAGCGGAGCTAAAAATATCAAGCTGACGCCCTATCAAAGAATAGTTAGAGCGTTGCCACCGGAGTGGTTTCGGTGTCGTCTTTCCCACCATTTTTCGGTTAAGCGATGTGAATTCACCCCGAACAAGCGACAAGTTCTTTCCCTCAAATTGTACGATCTGAGCCATCGGATGGCGATCGCCCACCCTACTGCTTTTTATTAAAACATGAAACAGCGTCAGGGGGAGTTCCATCAAAGGGGGTTCTGGGGAATCCGAAGGCGATCGGCCTTTTGCCCGCTTTAAAAGACGGTTCTTCCCGAGGGATTAGGCAAGGGAACTGTCCACCAATTGAGGTAAGGTCAGGGTAAAGCAGGTTTCCCAAGCCGTAGAGTTTTTAATGGGTGTACTGGAAACCGTAATCGACCCATTGAGGTGCTGAACCAAACATTTAACCAGGGCCAAACCTAAGCCAGTCCCGCCGATCGCCTGTTGGGTGACCCCTTGACCCCGACGAAACTTTTCAAAAATATGGGGGAGGTCCTCGGGAGAGATCCCTGCGCCGGTATTGGTGAGGGTGACAATGACTTGATTTTGTTGAACATCAATCTGGTGAGAGGCTTGTAAATAAACGGTCGTCCCGGGGTCAGAATATTTCCCCGCATTGGTGAGTAGTTCGTGGAGGATCCGTTCAAAACTCTCAGCATCGGTATTGAGTTTAAAAAATTTCTTGCCAATCCCTTTAGGAGCACGTTTGGGCAAATCCAAGGTGAGATTTAATCCCTTTTCCTCAAATTTGTCCTGAAACGAGTTAGCAATTTCGTTGAGGACGAGTTTCAGGTCGAGGTTTTGGACATGAATGGTGGCTTGATTGGACTCATACTCCTGAAGTTTGAGCAAATCGCGTACTAAATTGCTTTCTCTGCGCCATTCCGACTCTAGGATATCCAGATAGCGGGTTTGGCGATCGGGGGTAATTCCCGGTTGCCGCAACATCTGAATCGCCACCTTCATGCTGGTGAGGGGGGTATTCAGTTCGTGGGAGAGGGTGGTGAGGAATTCATCCTTGAGTTGGTTTAATTGGCGCAATTGGTCAATTTGCTGACGGGTTTTTTCGTAGAGTTTGGCTTGAACATCCAAAGAGCGCTGTAATTGAGCCGTGCGTTCTTCGACTAGCGCCTGCACTTGCTGCATGGTTTGCCGATGGAGGATTGCGGTACTCAACTGGGCCGCCACTAATTCAACGAGACGGAGTTCCTCAATGTGCCATTGACGGGGTGTACTGTGTTCGAGGACGAGAAAGCCCAACACCTTACCTGGGCCGGATCCAGCACTGGGCATTCCCACCAAGGGAAACGTCAGCAGCGCAGGCATGGTTTCTGGAGAGAAGATAGGGGAGGTGGGGATCTCCGGATTGAGGGCGAGGAGGGAACGGCGATCGGCGATCGCCAAGGAATTGGGGGCTGCTAAAAAGGCTTGCTGACACCAATAACATTCGGACAACCAAAACGAGCGATCGCCCGAAGTGCCGGAAGACTGACTTTCAGCAGGGGGGGTGAAAGACTCTAACTCTTCTTGGGCTTGGGGAATACTGTCAGAGACAACCGTAACTTTGGCTTTGGGAATGCGCGAGGCGGGGGAATCTGGGGGCCGTTCAGAATCCCCCTCGTGGGAAGTCGCTATGCGGCTGCTGGGCTGGACGCCTGGTTTAAACAGGGGGTCAGCATATTTTAAGAGCAGAATGCGACCGCGATCAGTTTGCAACGTTTCAGCCAGACTAGGGATTGCCATCTGAAGTATTCGTTCAATATCGGCCCCGCGATGAATTGCGATCGTGAGCTCGTGGATCAGGGTTTGATATTTTTCTTTCTGGCGAACCTGTTGTTCTAAGGACCCGACTGCCTGAGTCTGAAGGACCTGATGGAAGGCGATCGCCACTTGTTCTGATAGGGCCGTTAGATTCATCATTTCCATAGAAGTCCAATAGGACCCCTGGGGTTGCTCCAAATTCTCCAACCGGGTCCTCCCCGCTGAGGCCCGCTTTCGTTCTAACCCGACTCGAAGACATCCACGCATAACAATAATGGCTCCGTTAATCTCACCCTGAAATCGGGTGGTGATGCCCAGGATTCTGCATAGGGGCAGCCCTGCCCCTCCCTGAGTTGCCAAGACCTCTGTCTGAACCCTCTGGGTATCAGAAATAGCCAAGAGGTTTGCACCGCCTAGAATTTCTACCCAATTCACCCCTGAGAAAGTTGCCAATTCTTCGGGCAAGAACGGGGCATCGGGGCCTGGGGATTGCCAAATGTGGGTCTGGAGACCTTGGTCTTGAGGGTCCCGAACCACTATCAGACAACAATCGCCAGGGAATAAAGAGCCAACCCACTCCAGGATGCCCAGCAACACGCTCCCGGTCTCAGTTTGCGTCAGGAGAATTTGGGCAATTTGTCTCCCTAAATCAGCGCGGTGGAACTCTGCCATGAATCGAGCCGGGGATTCGGGCCTCAGAACGGGTGAACTCAGGTGTATAGTAAAAGACTCAGCCATGTTTGCAATACTTTTCCTCGTAACGAGATCCAACTAGGGACAGGTTGAGTCGGTTAGGAGTCCTAATTTTTCCGGGCAATCTGGCCGGTAAGGGTGCCTTGAGATCCGGTCTTCGGGATCGTTCATGCACTTGCTCCACTGCATCTTGAGTCTCTCAACTGTTCCTCGCTTTATCTGCAAACCGAGCTGCCATTTTATCGAGCAATAATAGACCGACTCTGCTGATCCCAACTGGATCAGGATGTTTTCTATGACACCCCCTGTGGGGCTGAGCCCTTTTGATCCAGGTTACACCCTGGAGAACGCCGATGGCATCCGTGATTTCGCTGCAATTTATCATTTGAGTCTGAATGCTCCTGTTCCCACAAATCCAGCAGCAGGGGGCAGAACAGACCCCTTAAGGAACTCTCCTGCCGAAAAACCCAATATTAACTCGCGTTGATAGTGCTAGTATCACCGATTGGTGACCGGAGTTGATGAAGATAGATGGAAACAGGTGCACAGGATTAAATTAGAACTATGGGCAGAATTTTTATTTCAGCCGGTCATGGGGGTTATGAGAATGGCGCACTC